>CAYPUN010000024.1:10030-14590 GCA_964413985.1 uncultured Rickettsia sp.
AATGGTTTTAAGCAGTCAAATCGCGGCTCGATTTATGTTCGTTTGAAAAAAGATCGCAATATCACAACGGTGGATTTTCGTGAAAGATTGCGTCAGCAAATGAAAGAATTTGCTTATGCAAATCCAATTGTAAAAGATTATGACCCATCGGGCGGAGCCTCGCGCACACAGCCTTTCAACCTTTATTTGATTTCAAATAACGCTGCTGTTTTGGAAGAATATTCGACAAAATTGATGGCAAAATTGCGTGCAGATTCTCGTTTGAAAGATATTGATTCGAGCAACAAAAGCACCAGAAACGAATTTAGTGTGCGTGTTGCACCAGAAGCGGCAAGGCTTTATGGCGTCAACAACCAAGCAATTGGCGAAGAATTGCGCGGATATATTGAAGGTTATGTGCCAACAAAATTTCGTCAAAATGGTTTAGAATATGATTTGCGCGTGCGCTTGCAAGAAGATCAACGCGATTTGCGCAAAAATTTCGGCAATATTTTTGTGCCAAATTTGAATCAAAAATTAATCCGCTTGTCTGACATTGCAAAGGGTTATGAAACGCAAGAGGCGGCAACGATCAATCGTCAAGATCGCGGGCGTTATATTCAAATCACCGCCAGCCTTGCGCCCAAAGCAGGTCTTGGCAATATCATTGACGATGTCACCAAAATTTTTGAGGGCTCTGAGATGAAAATTCCAAATGACATTCGTTATAAATTTTCGGGTGATTCGGAAAATATGAAAAACATGATGGACTCTTTTAAAACCGCAATGTGGATTGCGCTGATTTTTATTTATTTGATTTTGGCAAGTTTGTATGAATCTTTTGTGACACCTTTTACAATTTTGTTGGCATTGCCTCTGGCCATGTGTGGCGCGTTTTTGGCGGTGTTTCTCAGCGGCGAGAGTTTGAACATTTTTACATTTTTAGGGATATTTTTGCTGCTTGGCGTGTCGGGGAAAAACTCAATTTTGTTGGTCGATTTTGCGCATCAAATGATTGATGAAGGCAAATCGCGCAAAGAGGCTTTGATTCGCGCCGGCATTGTTCGTTTGCGTCCAATTTTGATGACATCATTTGCGCTGATTGCAGGCACAATTCCTGTGGCAATTGGAATTTCAGAAGCGGCAAAACCGCGCACCTCGATGGGGATTGCAATTATTGGTGGTCTGATTTCATCAACTCTGCTCACCTTGGTTGTAGTGCCTGCGGTGTTTAGCTATATCGACAGATTTCGCTTGTGGTGCAAAGAAAAATGCGCTCCGTTTGTCAATCGTGAATAGTTGTTGTGAAAATTGTTTTTTGTCTATACAAATTTGAAGTGATATTTAATCATTCTGACAAAAGCGGTGATGCAAATTGACGCCGCAAAAATCCCGCAATAACAAATTAATATATGGATTCACAACAAACGGATCTTCAATATTTGCAAGGAATTAGAGACAAAATAAAAGATATAAATTTTGCAAATTATGAAGGAATAAAATTAGCAAAAGAGCTTTTGACAACGGCGGAGAAGCGTGTGAATAGCATTATTGCAGAAGAGGGCGCCAAGGCTTGCTATCAAGAAATTATTGACATTGCAACGCAAGAAAATTTATTAAAAGTTGGTGCCAAAGATTTTGTAGAAATTTTGAGATTGGTTAACGACATCATGTGGCGTCGTGATTTTAATATTCAATCAACCTTTATAGACCAAGCAATTGCAAGGTTTTCAGAAGATAACAAGCAAGATTTTTCTACCCCAAGCGAGTTGTTAAAATTGGTAGTGCCGATTTCGCAAATGGGATTTAGTGCAAAGCATTTTAAAAAGAGTAGCGAAGCGATGCGAGACATGGTTTGCAAATCGACAGAATCTGCGATACTTGGTGATAAGGCTGTTGAGGTAATGGCAAGCGCGATGCTCCATGTAAAAAATATTGGTTTTTTAGATCAAGATAATGCAAAGGCAATTCTTACAAAAATTAATCGATATTATTCAAGAATTGATACAAAAACCAAGCGACAAGCCAGTCGATCTTCCGAAAAAGATCATCAAGAAAAAACTCTAATTGTCACCCCAAAGCTTGAGCGAGAAGTTTTTAGTAATATATTTGAAATTGCCGCATATTACGAAAATGAGATGTCGGAGGGTTTTAAGCGTCGTTTTTTTTCTACCTCAAATGATTTGCGACTAGACACCAGTGATTTTCAAAGAGAAATTTTTGAGAAAATTTATCAAAATATTGCTGATGGAAAAAAAGTTGCCCCAGAAAAAGACGCGCAAGGGCGAGTGACAAAAGTTATAATCGATGACTTAATTGAAATCGAACTTGAGGGAAAATATTGCAAAATCGGAAAGTTTTTTAAGGCGGGAGATGTTGTGATTCGCAACAAACAAACCAAAGAAATTATTTCGATAATTGAACTTGATGGCAAAGAGCACGAGGCTAGGATTGACGGCGTTTGGGTTGATCGCGGCAAATATTTTTCGCGTGATAAAATTATTGAAAAAAGTTGCCGCATTCCTCTTTTTATCAAGCATAAAGATTTTGCTGATTACAACAAAGATAAAGACGGGTTTATTGCAAAATTGCTGCAAGGTGTAAAGTTGGAAACCGAAAAAGATTTTGCAAAAGAGGAGGCGAGAAAAAAAGAAGTAGAGAGGCAAGAGGTTGCAAGAAGGCAAGCGGAGGAAGAAAGAGAGGTCGCAAGAAAGCAAGAAGAAGCCAAAAAAAAGGCCGAAGAAAATCAGCGGCAAAAGCTGGCAATTGGCAATCAAGCTGTAGATTTTCTTGCGCGCGCCAATGCAGAAATTATAGCCAAGATGCAAGCTGCGATTGAGGCGGCAAAGGCACCGAGCGATCCTTCAGAAAGTTTGCAGCAATATAGAGAATCTTTGCAACAACAATTGAGCCAGCTGCAAGCGCAAATAAATCAAATATTTGCCAATCCTGCAATTGAGCGGCAAGAGGTGCAGGATGAAGCCGTTTCTAGCGCCACTGCAAGCGAAGATTCTGAGCCGCCAATTATGCATACGGCGGTAGAGCTAGTGGGGTCGGCAGATTTGACAATGCTGGACGAATTAGAAGAAGGCGACGAGCAAGAAAAATCTCCCGAATCCTTCGAATCTCCCGAATCTGAAGATGGAGTTAAAAAATATAACGAGACCGAAAAAGAATTTGCAAAACATTTATTGATAGAAAATCATGGGCAAGTTGAGTGGATTCTTAAAACTGCAGAGTGCGATCTAAACAGCTTTGTTTTCCTTGACGGAGTGCATCAAGGAAAAACCGCAATGCAATTTGCAATTGAAACTGAAGATCAAGATTTGGTGGTGATTTTAGTTTTTTATAATGTAAAAAATCTGCCAGAAGGTTATCATCCGCAAAGCAACCACCCATTTCTTGAGTATTTGAAAACAATTCTTGCAATTGCGCCAGAGCCAGCGGCTAAAGAGCCAGAAGTTCTTGGTGATAATGGCCGCGATGCCATCCCTGCCAATCCTTTGTCGCCAAATGAAGCCAATTCTGAGAGTGATGATGATCGCATTTCCAAAATTGTTGCAACAATTTCAGATAGTTTTGAGCGAGGCGATCTTGATTTGTTTGAAGATACTATAAGAAATTTAGACGATGCCTTTTTGAAAAGGATTATGGGGGAGGGGCTATTTTCCTATGAGTCATTCCAGAAAATGTCTTTGGTGTCTTTTGTAATTTCTAAAGCAATGGAAGAAAACAAATTGCCAGATGGTTTTATAAAAGTTCTTGGCGAGCTAGGTTTTAATTTTTCTAGTGCCGAAATTACCGCAGGAAAATCTGCCATCAAAACTCTGCAATATGTGGCTAATAAAGCATCTTTTGGTAAGGTCACAGATGTGGCTAACAAGATTTTTGATGAATTGGCAAGCTTTGGAGCTTGCCACACCATTCTTGCTTTGGCGCTTAACCAAGACACAAAAGGTAAATTTTTTCTAAATCGCCTCCAAGAAAAACTCGCCTATCAAGAAATTTTGCAGGCAATGACAAAAATTGGCAAAGAGGCGCCAGTCATCATGGGCAGCAAAATGAATGAGGTGGGACGAAATTTGATTAACAAAGCGGCCATAGATGGCGACGATGATTTGGTAAAATTCTTTGTGCAAAATTATGATCTTCTTGTGGAGCGATCTTAAAAAGATGAGAAGTTTTATGCTCTAGAAATTTTAAACCGCGCGATCAATCAGGAAAATGTCAAGATCGCAAGGCTGGTTTTGCAAGAATATCCAAAATCAGATGAAGATGACAAAATCCTTTCCGCGAAGGCTTCTGCACTTTTGGCTGCAGATGATGCGATGAAGCGTTACCTAACTGAATTAAATTGGGAAATTCTCCATAAAGATAGGCAGAAAATTAAGGAAATTTTATCGGACGCAATTTTAAAAAGAAGATTAGATGTAGCAAAAAAGGCAATTGACGTCCTTGAATTTGACGCGCAAACGCAAGCCGCAGATGATGCTGATATAATACCAAAAATTGTCGCAAGTGTCAATCTTGATTTGTTCATCAACTATGTCAAAAAAATAGCCAGCAAAGAAAAGTACTAAA
>CAYPUN010000025.1:0-14266 GCA_964413985.1 uncultured Rickettsia sp.
AATCTTACAAAGATATAGTTAGCCAGCCAGCCAATTACAAGGGCCATAATCACGCAAAGCAGGCCATAAAGCAAAGGTTGTTGATATGATTGATCGGAAATTGTGGCGCTGATTCCAACTTGATTGACATAGATTGGGATTGACTGAAACGACACTAAATCATTTTCGTTAATCAAATAAATTTCGACAGTATAAATGCCGCGCGCAATGTTTTTGGGGAATTTTAAAATCACTTTAAACAAAGTTTCGTCCAAAAATTCAATCTTGTTGGCGCCGCTAGAATAAAGCTTGTCCTTCTCTAATTTGTTGATAAGTTGCAGTTGAAAATCGTTTTTTTGTGCGTCGTCTAAATTTTGATTTTCGGAGCGCAGAAATTTCAAATTGTTGGTGCCAAGTTCTAAATCGGACAAAAGTTGGTTGGTGGTTTTTTCGTCGTTGTTGAAGGTTGAAAAAAGTGAATAATAGCCGAAAGAGTCTTTAAACTTAAGGCGCTCACCGTTATACCAAATTCCAAGCAAGCGTTGTTTTTTGGTGACGAGGAAATTTTTTTTCGGGCCGCGCACAGCAACGACAATGTTTCCAGCGTCACCTTTGGCGCCAAAAAGCAAAATTTCAGCGCCGTTAAATTTGGTGTCGATGTTGATTTCGTTGGTTGAAATGCCAGAGATGATTGGGCGCGCGAAGGCTTGCGGTGCAAGGCTTAACAATAGTGATATGACGAGCAATAATTTTTTCATCTATTTTAAAATTTCGATGACATAAAGGCTTTCGGGTGTTGTAAATAAATGCAAAAACATTTTGAAACAAACAGCCAGAAGCAACAATGACAAAAAGATACGCATTTTGTCGGCGTCAATTTTATAACCAGTGCGCGTGCCAAACTGGGCGCCAATTGACGAGCTGATTACCATCAAAAATGCCAGAACAATATCGACGGTGTGATTTGAAAGTGCTTGCAAAAAAGTGGTGTTGCTGGCGATAAAAATAATTTGAAACAATGACGTTCCAACCACAACAGATGAGGGCATGCGCAAAATATAAATCATTGCAGGAATCATCAAGAAGCCGCCGCCAATGCCCATCAGCGCAACCAAAATGCCAATTCCGATGCTTAAAATTATTGGCACCAAAACGCTGATCGTAACTTCTGATTTAGGGAAATAGACTTGATATGGCAAGCGATCTAGCCTGAGAAGAAAATTTTTGAACCAAAGGCTTTCGTCTTTTTTGCGCTCTTCAAGTGAGAGTTGATATTTTTTGGCGAGCATTGTTTTGATGCTTTCAATCAACATCAAAATGCTGATTGAGCCGAGAAAAACCACATAGGTTATGCCGATCACCAAATCGATTTGGCCCATTTTTTGCAAGATGCGAAATATCGAGACGCCAAAGGTGGAGCCGATGAAGCCGCCCAACATTAGAAATATTCCCATTTTTATATCGACATTGCCTTTGCGCAGGTGGGCAAGCACGCCAGAAGCGGAGGCGGCGATAATTTGGTTTGATGAAGTTGCAACTGCAACGGCTGGTGAAATTCCGATAAACATCAAAAGAGGTGTTGCTAAAAATCCGCCGCCAATGCCAAACATGCCAGCAAGAAAGCCTGTCATAAGGCCAAGCGCAAGGATTAGCAAGATGTTTACTGGAATTTCTGCAATTGGTAGATAAATTTGCATTTTTTTATGTGTCGAGATTATTTTTGATAATTATGAAGGCTGATTTGAATATATTGCTCCGCCCCTACGGCAATCTTTTTTTAAACCCTCGTTGAGTTTAAAAAAAGCTAAGCGGGGCTACGCAATATATTCAAATCAGCCTTCATAATTATCAAAAATAATCAGTTTATTATAATAATTTTTTTTCCTTCAACTTCCAGCCCTTGTGGGGCTTGGTTTGCGCCTTCTTCAATTTTTATTAACGCTAAAGCGTGAAGGCGATTTTCAAAAAATACTGATGACAAAGTTAGGCCGACATTTTTTCCAGCGCAAGAAATTTCGCTATTTTTTGCAATATTTTGTGCATCTTCAATTTTTATGTGGAAGATTTTTTTGCGAATTTGCCCCATATAATGTGTGCGTGCGGTCAACTCTTGACCGATGTAGCAGCCTTTTTGATAATCAATTGCGTGAAGTTCGTCAAAGCCAAATTCGGCGATGATAGATTTTTCGTAAGTTAAATCTTGTTCGCTTTCTGCGACTTTTGAGCAGATGCGTTGATAGTTATAAAAATCGAGATCGGCTTGTTGGCTGCTGGTTGTGCTGGTTTTATATTTTCTTAATCCAAGTGCGGGGTTTCTTGGGTCGGCGAAAATTAAATTGTTTTTGTCTGCACTTTCAGACTTAGAAAAATCTTGTGCCACGACATATTCATCATTTTTTATCAACTCAATTTTTGTGCGCAATTTGTATAATTTGAGTTTGGCAAAAATCTCGTCGCGCCTTGATTTTTCGCAGTCGAGGAAGATTGAATCATTTTTTGCGAAGGCAAAAAAATCGTATAAAAAGCGGCCAGTGGCGCTGAGCATGGCGGCATAAATCAAGCCTTGCGCGTCAATTTTGTTGACATCATTTGAAATCAAGCCTTGTAGAAAATTTTTCGCTTCAACGCCTTTAACTTCAATGATGGCGCGGTTTGGAAGAATTATTTCTTTAGTCATTTTTTAGCATCAATTTTAAATTTTTCTCAAGTTTTTCTAAATCTAATGTCAGGCTCACTTGATGAAAATCACCCTCGGCGCCATGCATTTCGCACTCTTGATAAAAATAATTTATATCAAGAATTGAAGCAAGTTTATAATAATCGGTGATTGGTTTTTCTGGATTTGGCTTTGTTGCAAATTCTAACAAATTGGTGTTTTTTGACATGAACAATATATTGGTTAAACCTGCGCCGTGCGGGCCTGCAACATATTTTGCATTGCGACAAATATTGATTTGATCGTCATAAGAAAAATTATCCATAAACAATTTTTTGAAGCCATATTTTTCAAGCAAAGCTGAGACTTCTTTTTCATTTTCAATGAAGCGCAGAGCTTGTCCTTCGCGCGAAATATAAATTTTGTCACCAAAGCCAAGATCGATATTTTTGCTGCTCTTCAACAAAATTTCGTGCAGAGCAATGATTGATTCGGGCTCGTTTTGTGAGCCATGAACCATAATTGTCTCGTTTGTTTTAATATTCGATTTGCGACGTAAAAACACAATCTGCTTTTTTGTAATGCCAAATTTTGCAAGTGACGGCATCACGAACTTGTAGCGCTCATAGCGTTTTGGCAAAAACAACAACGCACCTTCGATCAAATTATTTTTTTGTAAAAAGGCTAGCTTTTTTAATGCAAAAATGTGCCAATGATAATAGTTGCTGGTCCATTCATCAGTGATCAGCAAAAATTTTTTCTTACTAAAATTAAATTTTGGAAAAATAAATTTAAGAAAAAATTTGTAATTTTTTTGATATTGCTCAAAATTTATATAGCTGATGCAGCTTTCTTTGACAATTTTAAAATAGTTGAAAAGCACGCTGTTGGTGGATATGCGAGCATTTTTAAAACGCATTATTTTAATATTGAGACCTTTCTCCATGGGGTCATTTTTGAAAACGTCAAACTCTTTATTGTTTGGGTCAAAATTTTTTGGTAGAGAATATTTATAGTCCATATGAAAATTTTAAATGCAATTCACGCCCAATCAATTGGGGGCGTAGATCAGATGTTTCGCAACTACACAAAAGCCCTGCAAGCAAAAGGCCACGAAGTTGCGTTGCTCATTTCTGACAACAGCTATAATAATTATAAGATTCTTAATGTAAAAAAAATTTTTAAATTAAAAAATTCGTCGCAAATTTTTGATTGCTTTAAATTGCTGTGGATTCTTGTTTCATATA
Organism: uncultured Rickettsia sp.; assembly: GCA_964413985.1. Classification (GTDB taxonomy): domain Bacteria; phylum Pseudomonadota; class Alphaproteobacteria; order Rickettsiales; family UBA1997; genus CAMCFD01. The sequence continues at coordinate 3,883 of CAYPUN010000025.1, forward strand.
GGCCGGACGTTGTTATATGCCATTCGAGTCGTTTGATGAAATGGATGCGGTTTCTGCGGTTTTTTACGAAGGCGAAGTCAATTGCGGTGAATCACGGCATCAGTTTTAAAAATTCGCTCAATTGTGATTATGTTATAAGTATCAACCAGCAAATTCGTGATATGACAATTGCGGCGGGCTTTGCTTCGAGCCGTTCCTTTGCGCTTTCAAACATCATCAACATCGATGAAAATTATCAAAAAAAGCAAATAAAAAAACCGCCAACAATTGGCATTTATGGCCGTGTAGAGCCGCGCAAGGGCTTTGATATTTTGCTGAAAGCGGTGGCAATTTTGGCGCAAAAAAATATTGATTTTCGTTTGAAAATTGGTGGCTTTGAAGTGCCGGGGGGCTATAATTGGCAAGTGATCAAAGATTTGGCCGCGCAATTAGAAATTGCGCAAAAATGCAATTTTGTTGATGTGGTTTATGACAAAAAAGATTTCTTCAAAGATGTTGATATTTTTTGTGTGCCATCGCGTGAAGAGCCCTTTGGGCTGGTGATTTTGGAAGGATTTTTATATTCAACTTTGGTGATTTCTTCAAACAGCGAAGGTGGAAAATTGCTTATCAAAAACAATGAAGATGGGCTGCTTTTTGAAAATGAAAACCACGAAGACTTGGCGCAAAAAATAATTTTTATCAATGATAATCAAGAAAAATATTGCGATTTTACGTACAAGGCTTATTTAAAGCTTACTAAACAATTTAGCCAAGAAAGTTTTGCTAATAATTTTGAAGAAATATTAAATGCGATTTTTCGTTAAAAAAATAATTTTTATAATTTGCCTGATAGCGCTGCCAACCGCTTGCGAAGTGCTTGTACAGCCAATGCCAAAAAGTTGGAACTGGGGCGCAACGCCGCGGCCTTTGACAGGCGTGCGCGGTTTTCCGCCGGCAGACACCGCCTATGGCCAAGGTTTTAAGGATGGTTGCGGTGCGGCGTGGGACGCTGTTGCAAAAGGTCTTCTTGGTGATTTCAACAAAGGAACGATAGATCCAAAAAGACTTGTAAATGACGGCGACTATTCCACCGGTTGGGAAGACGGTATCGAGCATTGCACATATATTATGGATTGGGAAACTTTATAACATGAAAAATTTTGCAATAATTTGCTCACTATTATTTTTTGCCGCCTGCCGCAGCAACGGTTTTTATCAGCCATACACCATGGATATGACTGTGCCAGACGGCCCGCCAGAATATAGGGCGGGTTGGCGCGCGGGCTGTAGAACTGGTCTCGCGGCATCTTCCAACGTATTTTTTGCCAACTCGTTTGTTTATCCAATGGATTTTGGCGATGGAACTTATCATCACGACAGCTTGTTTGCTTCTGGATGGATTGATTCGGCATTTTCTTGTTTTGAACAAAACGTGACATTCACTGTCGTTAAAGGTTCGTTTCAAGGGCCACTCGAATAATATATGCTTAAAAAAATTTGCAATTCATTCTTGATAATTTTTCTAACCTTTGCGGCACAAGGTTGCAGCCAAAAAACCATGAAATCCGTCGAAAGCTATCTTCCAGAAAAAGCGATGCGCAAATATAAAGACATACTCGACAACGCCACGCCAGAGTTCAGGCGCGGCTGGTATGATGGCTGCGAAGTTGGCGCCGCCACCGGTTCGGTCAACACTTTCTATCAAATGTTTTATAGCAACACCAAGGTTGACGGTTATGCCAAAGCCAATGACGCCGAATATCGCACCGGTTGGGGCGAGGCTTTCTGGTATTGCGTGCGTTATGAATATATTAAACAAAAATCTTCACTTTGGGGTTCGGTGTTTGGGGGGTATAGATAGATGAGAATTTTTGTCAAAATCGCATTATTATTTTTATTGCTAAACACAGCCTCTTGCCGCTGGTTTACAAAAGACGCCACCAACAATTTCTTGCGCAATTTCAAAATCGACGTTCCGCCCGGATCGCCAATGTTTAAAAAGGGCTTTGAAACTGGCTGCTCACAAATTTTATACGCACGGGGTAACTTTTTTTATCGCATGATGTTTGGCTATCACTACGACACCTCGCTAAACTATAACAAAGAATATCGCTTTGGTTATAAACGTGGTGGCAACGCCTGTTTCCTTGCGATCATTTCGAGCAAAATGCCATCGTTTGATAAGTTGTTATTTCCTATGGGCGGCGGCAATGATATGGGGACAAATTTTTATGAGCATATGGATTATGACAATACCTCTGGCATGTTTGGCGGAATTTTAAATGACGGCATTGGCGGTGATGTTGGCGGAATTGTTGAAAATCTCGGCGGCGGGGGCAGTGTGCTTGATGGCAACCCAATTTGGGCCGGCAATTCAAAGGGGCAAATTTTTGGGCAATAATTGCCTAGTTTTAATAAGCACTTAATAACAGTTAATAACAGTTAATAACAATTAATAAATGTTAATAAAAAACATTTTCAAATATTCGCTATTATTTTTTGTAGCATCTTGCTCGACACCAAACTGGTATAAGCCCTTTGGCCAGTTGGTTTTTAGCCAAATGCCAAAAGGTGGCAGTCCGGGATATAATTTGGGTTGGATTCACGGTTGTCAATCAGGCCTTGCCACACAATTTGCGGGCGCTATTGGCATGACATTTTATTCTTGGAGCCGCGATGTTGACATCACCAGCTCAAATCCAAACATCGCTGCAGTCAAAGAGCGCTATGGCAACAAGGAATTGAAAGATGTTAATTGGAATGACAGCGCCGATATTAAGCGCAACTTTTCCGATTATAATTTGGTGTTTTGGGATGCTTATGGTTTTTGCAAACAAACCGCACTTGGAACCCTGCGTGCAACGGTTGGCAACCCTCCACTTGCTGGTGAAACGCGTTATGATCCTTCAAAAAGCAACATTGGCGACATTTGGAAAATTGGCGGCGCTTATGACTCGCGTATTGGGTCTACGGGGCTTTGGTAGAAAGCGCTTGTTTAAATATCTCTGTCATTTTGATATTATTGAAGCGCTTCAATCACCTTCGCAATAATTGCGTTACTCAAAATTCGCCCCTTATCGCTAATTTTTATATTAGCGCTGTCAAACTCTATCAGCCCTTGATCTGCAAGCTTTTGCAGCTTTTTCAAATCAAAAATCTCGGTGATATTTTTGGCAAAAAAATCTTGGAAAATTTTATTGTTAATTCCGGTTTTTAGGCGCAGGCCCATCAAAATCAACTCTTCTAGCAATTCTTGCGGCGAAATTTTTTCTAAAGTTTGAATTGCTGCGCCTTGGGTTGTGGCCTTTTGCAGCCATGCATTTGGCTCGTGCAGCATCATAATTGCGCTGCGGTTTTTTTCTTTGTTGCTTGCGGCGGAATCGTTTGCGGCTTCGCTTTCAACATCATCCAAAAACACTCGCGAGTGAGCACCAGCGCCAATTCCTAAATAATCACCACCTTGCCAATAAACCAAATTATGCTTGCACTCAAAACCTTTTTTAGCATAATTTGAAATTTCATAAAGCTCAAAACCCTTGGCAGACGTGATTTCGTTCGTCATCTCATAAAAATCAGCGGCAAGATTTTCGTCGGGCATAATAAATTTTTTTTGCTGAAATTCACTAAAAAATTTCGTACCTTTTTCAATTGTAAGTTGATAAAGCGACAAATGTTTGCTGCCAAAATCCAAAGCTTGACGAAGCTCCTTCGACCAAGACTCAAGCGTTTGCGTAGGCCTTGCATAAATCAAATCAAACGAAAAATTATCAAAAATTTTCGCCGCCGCCACAATCGTTGCAATCGCTTCTTTGCTTGAATGTTCGCGCCCCAAAAATTTTAAATCTGCATCATTTAAAGATTGAATTCCAATTGATAAACGATTGACGCCAAGCGCCTTAAAAGCCTTGAATTTGGCGGCTTCAAACGATGTTGGATTTGTCTCTAAAGTGACTTCGCAATTTTCACTCAAATTCCATGTGTTTGCAATTTTCGCCAAAATGCGCGCTACCAAACCTTCTGGCATCAATGATGGCGTGCCTCCGCCAAAAAATATCGTTTCAATTTCGCGATTTTTTAAACGTGGCGCAAAAAAATCAATTTCATTTTCATAAGCGCGGGCAAATTTTTCATAATCAATATTGTCGCGCACGTGCGAATTGAAGTCGCAGTAGGGGCATTTTGACTTGCAAAAAGGATAATGTATATAAAGAGCGAGCTTGTTATTTTGTATTTTCTGGTTTAGCATTATGGGGTTATAATTGATAGTGATTATCGCTTTAGTTTGAAAGTGATATACCTCTTAGACGCGACTGAGCCGCGGTTGGAGCTTCTAAGAGGTATATCACTTTCAAACTAAAGCGATAATTCCAAATAATAATTCAGTCAACATTTTAGAATAATGTTACAAATCATCATAGTTGTTTTTCGCGAAATTTTTGAAATAGCGCTGATCACAGGCATTTTAACCGCTGCAACAAAAAATATCAAAGGGCGTGGCAAATGGATCGCAACAGGCTTGATTGCTGGCTGCGCCACCTCTTTGGCATTGGCATTTTTCACCGACCAAATCTCGCTTTATTTTGATGGTTTAGGCCAAGAAGTTTTCAACGGCATCATCCTTGCAACCGCCGCCACCATGATCTCGTGGACAGTGCTTTGGATGCAAAAACACGCCAAAAGCCTTTCGGGCGAATTAAAACATTTAAGCCACGAAGTGAAGGTGGGCAAGCAACCGCTTTACAGCCTCATGCTTGTGATGTTTTTTTCAACTTTGCGCGAAGGGGCAGAAGTTGTGCTTTTCACCTACAGCTCGTTCATCTCTGGCCTTGACACCAAAACCATCATCATCGGATTTTTTATCGGCCTCAGCCTCGGCGTAGCCTTTGGACTCGCGCTTTATCACGGTATGCTAAAAATTTTCGGCCGCTATTTTTTCACCGTAACCAGCTGGATTCTGATATTTTTCGCCTCAGGAATTATGGCGCAAGCTTTTGGCTTTTTTGTCAATGCGCAAATCGTGCCAGCCCTTGTCGATCCTCTGTGGGACAGCTCGGCATTTTTGTCGCAAACTGAATATTTCGGCAAATTTTTACACATATTTTTTGGTTATCTTGACCGCCCATCAGCAATACAGGCAATAGTTTACGCCCTCAATTTAACCTTCTTAATAATTGGACTTCGTTTAGCAAAAAAATGAAAAAGTGGAAATTTTTTGGTCGCGAATTTGAATGGTATGATATAAAAACCAAAAGCAAAAAACTGCTGCGCGGCCTTTTCTACAGCGCTTTCATGCAAAATATAGTTTGCTTTTTAATTGTTGGATATATGTGGTTTGTATATCTTTCAAGTCGCAAAAAATTTGTTGGCAATGATAATTTTTTGCAAATCACAAATCTCAACAAGCCCTTTATTTTAGCATCTTGGCACAATCGCTTGATGATGATGCCGTTTTTAGCATATCACATAAAAAAATTTTATCCGCAGCAAGAATTTATCACGCTAGCCTCAAATCATGGCGACGGGCGCTTTGTTGGTCGCGTTATGGAGGTGTTTGGCTTTGTCAATGTTTATGGTTCGTCAAATCAGGGTAGAAAAAAAAGTCGTGGCATTGAATTGCATTCGCTGCGCGAAATATTGCGCGGCTTAAAAAACAAAAAAGCATTAGGAATCACGCCAGACGGCCCTCGCGGACCTAATCAAAAAATCAACAGCGAAATTGTCAACATTGCCAGAATCTCTGGCGCTGCAATAATTCCAATTTCTTATTCATCGTCGCGATTCAAGTGTTTCAAGAGCTGGGACAGGTTTAAATTGCCGCTGCCTTTTGCGAAAATTTCTTTTTATTTTGGTGATGTTATGCAGGTGAAATCGGATTTAACAAAAGAAGAGGAAGCAGCGTTGCGCCTAGAGCTGGAGATGATGATGAACGATGCGCAAAAAAAAGCAGATGAAGAGGTGAAGTGATTTTTGGCGCAAGCGATATACCTTTAGACGCTCCAAACCGCGACTCAGTCGCGCCTAATGGTTATAACGCTTACGCTAAAAATCACTTGTTTAAAGAGGGGGGATAATTGCCAAACTTCCGCACATCACGCGCCAAATGCAGCGACCCACAAATCACAACCCTACAAGCCTCATCACCCACCAATTTAGACAAAGAATAAATCGCCTCCAGCAAATCTTCTTGCGGCAAAATTTTTAATCCAACCGCCTCGCCAATTTCTGCAATAATTTCTGCATCCTCAGGATTTGGCTCGCCATCAACCCTTACAGCGCAAGCCTCATCAACCACATTAACAAAATTTTCTAAAAATTCTTTTTTGCATTTATTTTTTGTAAATCCACAAATTAAATAATTTTTTACCAATGGATTTTTCTGTTTTTCCTTCGCAATAAATCTCGCCAAAGCAAACGCTCCAGCCTGATTGTGCGCGCCATCAAGCAAAATTTCACTTTGCGGATTTTTTAAAATTTTTGCCAAATTGTTGTTAATTTTTTCTAAACGACTTGGCCATTTTGCTCTTGATAGTCCAAGCTTCACAGCATCTTCATCAATTGCAAAAGGCAAAATGAGAGCGCAAGAAATTGCAATTGCAGCATTGATATATTGATGCTCTCCAATCAATGCTGGAGCGGGCAAATCGCACAACTCTTTTTCATAAAAATTTAAATCAAAACTATTTTTTTCTTCATCCAAAACAATCGAAAATTCTTCATCATAGCGAATCATTGTCGCATTTTGATCCTTGGCAACCAGCTCAATAATTTGCTTTGCCTGCAACGGTTGCGGCCCAACAACAACGGGAGTTTGCGGCCTTATAATATGCGCTTTTTCAAAAGCAATTTTGGCAATTGAATCGCCCAAATATTCGGTGTGATCAAAAGAAATTGGTGCAATAATTGTTGCAAGTTTTTTGTCAAAAATATTTGTCGCATCCAAACGCGCACCCATTCCACACTCAATCAAAACAACATCTGCAGGCACTTTTGCAAAAGCCAAAAATGCACCAATTGTAAATCCTTCAAAAAAAGTTAGCGCCACATCATCTTGTGAAGCCGCGATTCTAGCCGCTTCCATCACTTCAAACAAAAATGTATCAGAAATTTTTTCGCCCGCCAAAACAATTCTCTCATTGCAATTGTGCAAATGTGGCGAAGTATAAATATGCACCTTCAAGCCTTTAGCTTCTAAGATCGCCGCCAAAAATGCAATAACCGAACCCTTGCCATTTGTGCCTGTAACATGAATTATCGGCGGCATTTTTTCTTGCGGATTATCAAGATTTTGCAAAACTTTTTTCATGCGCAAAAAAACCGTCTCATAATCAATCGCACGCTTTCCAAGGCTTGATGGAATTGGCCAGTGAGGTAAATACATTTCTAAAATTATTAATTGCGTAATTGCAGGTTTATTGATTTAAAATTTTACAAGGTTTTTTCCAAATCAAAATCTGATAATTTTCGCTTTGCAACAACAAAGACAGCCCTTGGACGCGACTGAGCCACGCTTGGAGCGTCCAAGGGCCGTCTTTGTTGTTGTAAAGTGAAAATTATCTCAAATCTCAAATAAAAAACTCTTGTTAATTTCATCAAATATAGCTAAAAATATCTAATCTTATCAAACCAATAAAATCAAGCTTCGACAATGATTAAAAAAAGAATATTAAAAACTACATTTTTATTTTCAATTGCTGCAAACCAAGCTGTTGCGCAAAATATTCCTAACGAACTTTTTCAAAGTCCAAACACGCCAGTTGTTACAGTTGGCGGTTTTATCAACTTTTCGGGGGTGAGTCGTTCGCAAAAAAAAGAATTTTCAAAAGAGCGTTTGCCCGATGCAAAGCTTGATGCCAATGGCAATCCAGACGCCACAAGCGCAGAAACTTTGGGCACGCACAATCGCTATTCCAACAAATATGATTTTGTCAATGATTCCGAAATTTATATCAAAGTTGGTGCAATTTCGGACTCTGGTTTAAAATATGGTGCCATTGTTGAGCTTCAAGCTGACACCACTCCAAACGGCCGTGGCAATGGTTTCAACGCCGACAAATCTTTCATTTTCACAGAATCAAAAATTGGTAAATTTGAATTTGGTAACAACCTTGCCGCAAATGAAAAAATGAAGGTTGGTCCTGCTATTTTTGCGCGTGCAGCTGGTGGTATCAACGGTAAATATCTTGAACATATAAACGCGCCAATGCTTGCAAACTCAACGCAGGTTGAATCTGCAACTGCTGATGCGGTTTGCACGGGCGGCGCTGGTGTTGCGGGTGGCGCTGGTTCTGTTGCGTGCGCCAACGTAAAATTGCCGCGCTTCATTTTGATTCCGCAATCTCCAGTTGGCCATGGTGGCTATGCCAAAGGCTTTTATAACAGAACATCTGACACCGATTATTCAACCGATGACGTTGGCAATCACAGCAGTTTCAACCGCAACAGCCTTGCTTCCAGCAACAATGGATTAACATACAAAAACGGTTCTTTCGGTCAAATGGAAGATGCTACAAAAATCAGCTATTATACCCCGCGAGTCAACGGCTGGCAGCTTGGAGGCAGCTTCGCACCTGACACTGGCGACACGGGAACATCTGCTGTAATCTCAGGAAGAGATTCTGGTGATATCAGAAACGTGATCAGCTGGGGCGTCAACTATTCCAACAACTTTGGCAATTTGGGCCTAGCTATCTCAGGAACTGGTGAGAATGGCCAATTTGAAAATTCAAAAATGGCAACCAGCGTTGAAAATCAAATTATCAGAAATCGCTTAAACTCTTATGATGCTGGTATCATGTTAACCTATTTCGGTTTCACTGTTGGCGGCTCTTACGGATATTGGGGTGATTCATTGCAGCAAAATAAAGGCATTTATTCTTGCGATTATGATTCATCAAAAAATCTTGCTGACCAAGATTGCACCTCAACAACAGGCAAAAAGAAATTCAAAAATGCCTCTTATTATACAGGTGGTGCAGCCTATGAATTTGGCCCATTTGCAGCCAGCTGGACATTTATCTCGAGCCAATTTCAAAACAACAAATATCAAGCCCATTCATTTGGTATAGATTATAAAATGGCGCGCGGTCTTATGCCATATATTGAGGTGACGCGTTTCAAATTTGATTCAAATCAAGTTAAGGCGCTAGACATCACAGCCACAACGGTTCCACAAATTAAAGACAATGCTGGATACGTCGCTTTGGCTGGCGTTTTATTTGCTTTTTAATTTTAAAATTTAAGAATGAGTATTGCCGCTCTCGATTCATATCTGCTGCCAATCAAGCAAATATTCGATCGTGAAGGCGTGAGCGAAATTTCGATCAATCGTCCCTTTGAAGCATGGATCGAGTGCCGCGGCGATATGACGCGCGAAGAATTGCCCAGCTTCGATTTGATGCACTTAAAATCCCTAGCACGACTGGTTGCGCAATCTACAGAGCAAAGGCTCAGCGAAGAAGAGCCTTTGCTTTCTGCCACCTTGCCAAATGGCTTTCGTATTCAAATTGTTTTTCCGCCAGCTTGCGAGCAATCATGCGTTGTGATGTCAATTCGCAAACCTTCGACAATGTCGTGGAGCCTTGACGATTATGACAAAATGGGCATGTTTGACGCCGCTTCTGTTGGCGAGGTTGAAGATAAAAACGACATAATTCTCAGCAAACTTCTCAAGCTAAATCGCATCAAAGATTTTTTGCAGCGCGCGGTGATTTACAAAAAAAACATCATCATTTCGGGCGGAACATCAACGGGTAAAACAACTTTCACCAACGCGATGATCCGCGCCATTCCTCACGAAGAGCGTCTCATCACAGTTGAAGACGCGCGAGAAATTGTTCTAAATTCACACGAAAACAAAGTGCATTTGCTGGCTTCAAAAGGCGGGCAGGGCAGAGCAAAAGTCACAACGCAAGAATTGATCGAGGCTTGTCTGCGCTTGCGTCCAGAGCGCATCATTGTGGGTGAGTTGCGCGGCTCGGAAGCATTTTCGTTTTTGCGTGCCATCAACACAGGTCATCCCGGATCAATATCCACGCTGCACGCCGACACTCCAAGAATGGCGCTCGAGCAATTAAAAATGATGGTGATGCAGGCGGGGCTTGGCATGACGCCGTCGGAAATTTCGTCTTATATCAAAAACGTTGTTGATGTTGTGGTGCAGTTGAAGCGCGGTGGCGGTGGTCGGCGCTATATTTCTGAGATTTATTTTCGTGCTATGGATCATGATGTAAATCATGAAGAAGGGCATGAAGTTGCTTGAGATAAAGAAATAATCTCAGCTTATAAAAATCACTAATAATTAATAAAAAACGCATAATGAATAGTCGAAATATTTTTTTTAAAAGAAAGGTTGAATTTTTAACATTGGCGCAGGCTCTAGAAATAAGCGGTGCTGTGCTTGTTG
>CAYPUN010000026.1:0-6512 GCA_964413985.1 uncultured Rickettsia sp.
GCCTTTTGCTGGAGCGGAAATTATAACTTTTTTTGCGCCTGCTTCAAGGTGCAAAGCTGCGTCTTTGTAGTCTGTGAAGGCTCCTGTGCATTCAAACACAACATCAACATTGAGATCTTTCCACGGCAATTTTTTTGGATCGCGCTCTGACACAACCGCGATTTTCTTGCCCGCAACCACTAAAGATTTTTCGCCAATTTCAACATCTTTGCTGAAGCGACCATGAATTGAATCATATTTTAGCAAATGTTTCAAAGTTTCCAAAGGTGCGCTGGCATTGACTGCAACCAGTTCAATGTCGCTATATTTTTGCTCTTCAAAAACGGCGCGCAAAACGCATCTGCCAATTCTTCCAAGTCCGTTGATTGCAATACGAGTTTTCATTTTGTAAAAATTTATAAGTTAAAACTATTTGCCCAAATTGCTGCGCGAAACGCAATAAGCAAGGGCGCCGCGGAAATCATTCAAATTGATTTTCGCGGTAATTTCTTTTTCAGATTCTTTAATATTAAAACGTAAAAATAAAAAATCGCCTTTTTTCATCTGCGAAAATAAAATATTTATTTCGTCGGTGTTGATTTCAATCAAACCGAAATCTTTTTCTTTGACAACATTTGACAAAATCAAATCATTTTGATCGACGCGAATTTGTAAAAAACTGCCCAAACGAATTTTTGGAATAGTGATAAAAAATTGATTGAAAAGCTTGCCACTTGGCTCGATTGTAAGGGCGGAGGCGTTGTCGAAAAATTTTAAACCAATGCGGCAATGTGTTGCGCTCATCATCACGTCGCTTTCGCAAAACACGCGCCAATCGCCAAATTTTTTCTCATCTTTTTGCAGACCAATAATTTCTGCTTGAATGTTATGCGAAAAAAACAACACTAAAGAGAAAATAAAAACTATAATTTTTTTCATAATGGAATTCGATTATTTATTTATTCTCGCATTGTTGATTTTAGTGATCACTCTGGGCGTTGCAGGGTTGTTTTTTTGCACAAGTTATGTCAGAAAAATTTGCTGCCTTTCAATTGCTTATAGCAGCTTTTTGTTTTTTATGATCTTGATTTCGTTTCGCAATCATGACCGTTTTAGCACGATAATTGCTATATCGGTGAGCATTTTGATTGTTTTTGCAAGCAATCTTTTTGTTGGAATTGTGCTTGCAAAAAACATTCAAAAACCAAATGCGAATTAATCTTGAGGATTTGATCCATCGGGCTTCAACTCGCTAACAATTCTTTTTCTAAGCTTCGCTGTAAAATTTTCTAGCTCGTCTAAAATTGTCAACAATTCTTTTGCTTCAGCAGACAAATTTTTGTTATCATCTTGTTCAATAATCTTAACTTGTTGTAAAGGATTAGGTTGCATAAAAAATTTATTAGGTTAACAAGGGCTTTAATTTTGGCGCTTCTTATAGATTCTGTCAATTAAAATAATCAATATTTCTTTTGATGTTTCCAAATATTTTGCAACTTTTGCGCTCAAGCGAGGGCAGGTCTTTGCAGCTTTTTCAAGTTGGATCTCAAGCTGCTTCTCAAGCTCTGAAGGCCGCGCCATTGCAGCATTTGCAAGTGCAAGAGTTGGCTGGTGTTGCCAAAGAAAAGTCGATTAATAGCGTCGTGATTCACGCATCTCATGCAAGCCCCGAAAGTTTGCGGGCAATATCACCATTTTTGGCTGAGTGCAAAGAAATTGCAAATTTTAGAATTTATAGTGGATCGCAAAAAAAATCGCCAAATTTGCAAGAAGACTTGCCGCGTCGATTGGCTTCAATTGAGGCTGTGCAAGATTTGGTTCTTGATAAATCGGGCATTGTTAGTTTGGGAGTTTCAACAAATTCAAGAAATCCGAAATTAAACCAAGCCTTGATAGACATGGTCGCAGCCAAGGTTGCAAAAAAAGATCGGCAGTTAAAAACTTTGGCGATTGAAGGATGTTTTTCTTGCGCGGATGTTGATTTTAGTGGCTTGGCGCAGCAAATTGAGGCCAGCAAAACAATTTCGCATTTGTTTTTGTCAACATTGACAGAAAAAGAAATGTCGCTTCTGGCCTTGGCTATCAAGGGCTCAAGCTCGGTTGTTGATTTGGCAATTGATTCCGCTTTGATTGGCGCGCAAAATCTTGCCGAATTGATTATGGCCAATCAAAGCATAAAATATCTAAACCTCGAAAACCGCTTCATTCCTAGCTCAATTGGCACTTTGTCGCCGCATTCTTTCATCGATTATAATCAGCTTTTGCAAGTTTGCCAAGCAATTGGTGCCAACAAAACTTTGTCGGAAGTTGCAATAAATTATCATTTGGTGGCGCGAAGTCCGCAAAGAGAGGTTTTGCAAGAAAATTTATCTCATCTGCAGGCTGTTTATTCTTGGCAGTCGGAACAGGCAAAGAAAATGGCTTTGCAAGAAATGGCAAAGGCAATAGGTGACAATAAAAGTCTTACTATCCTTGATTTGCCGCAATTTTCTTGCGATGAAAAAGATTTGTCGCAACGAGTTGGTGAAAAAAATGTTCTTTTGACAAGCGTTTCGCAAAGTGAGCAATTTGAAAAATTGTTGCGTCGAAATTTGCAAATCAAAGATATGATAGACGATTTTGCGGCTGTGATGATAGTGCCGCGAATCTTGATTTGTATGGTTGAGCAAGGCATTGATAAAAAAACAATCATGAGTGAAGAGGGTTTGATTTTGCAAAGCGCCAAGCGTGCGGCGCGTGATATTTTTTGTCAAAATTTTGATAATGAACAAATTCAAGAAATGTCAAAAAGTTGGCATCGACCATTTGCGCAAGATTATGTTCAAAGCAGACTTGGTGCGCTTTCATGGCCATCTTTGTTTGCCAAAGAAAAAATTGCAATTCCGCCAGAAATTGTTGCAGCTGAGGGTTATTCTCTTGTTGTTCGCACCGATTCAAATGCCTTGAAAGAAGAGGGTAGGGCTTTGCGGCATTGCGTTGGCAGCTATTCTAATCTTTGCTTTTCTGGTTCAAGTCATATAATTTCTGTTGTAAACGAAAAGGGTGAATCGCTTTCTACAATTGAGTTGGAGGTGGATTATCTTGATGAAACGATAAAACTTTCGCAGCATCATGGATATAAAAATGAGCCACCAAGTGAGCAGTGTCAAGCTGCACAAAAATGGTTTATGGAGCAGATTTTGAGTGGAGAAATCAAAATTAATCACGATTCTTTGTTTGAAGCTAAAAATCACCGCGTGGAGCGCAAGAAAAACCAAAGTTTTTCGCAGTGGGTTGTTGAAATTGCTGGTTTTGATATTTTTGACGATAAAGAATTTGCCAATATAGTGTCGCAATATAGGCGAAAAGTGGTGCCGCAGCATAAAGATTTGGTGACAAAATTGTTGGAAGATCCAATTGAGGTGACGCCGCAACTTGAAATTGATACAAAACTTTTGGCGATAAAAATTAAGCGCAGTGAAATAACGCCAACTTCGGCGGAAAGTCTTGCCAGAAATCAGCAAAATCAAGGCCTGAAAGTATAAGTTGTGGTCAAAAAGCAAAGCCAGAGCCGCTCAAGGTTGTTGCAAAATCTCCTAGCTTGTCTCGTCTTAACCTACGACCCCCCAAACTCAATCGTAAATTCGCGCCACACGTCATATTTGTCAAGTAGCATATTGCGCAGCGGACTGCACAGCTCTAGGGCTTGCAGCACTGCGTCAACGCGGTTTCTATAGGCTGTATCTTTTTTGTTGTTATAGCGCGCCTCATCAACGATCCTCTCGCGATGAAACTCAATTGTGCCATCTTGCAACACCACAAGTTGCACTGTGATCGACACATTACTTTTTTCGAAATTGTGCAGAGCCCTGTTGTAGCAAGCTTTTAGCTGTGATTGAATATTAAATTTTTCACGCATTGAAAGTTGCAGATTTTCGACATCGGGCGCGGTTGTAGCGTCTTCAATGGTTTGCGGCGTTTCTTCGGTTTCTTCTGCTGCTGTTTCAACCGGCTCTGGTTCTGGCTCGACAGGCTTTTCTTCTTCAACAATTTTCTTTTCAATTTCAGGTTCTTTTATTTCTGGTGCTTTTTTAAATTCTGGCTTGGCGTCTAGAGGAGGGCGGGCTGCTGGTTTTGGAGGCTTTGGTTTTGCTGGTTTGATTGGTTTGGCTTTGGCTGGCTTTGGCTTTGGTTTTACAGGCTCTTCTTTTTTGACAATTTCTTGCGGTTTTTCAGCAACTTTTTCGGTTTTAACCAAATCTTCAAGGGCGATCATGCTTACAGACAAGCCTTCTTTCAGCTCAATCTTCTCATTGATAATATGTTGGCGAAAATTGACGTAGATAAAAAAAGCGAGAGTGGCGTGCAAAAAAAGTGAATATAAAATATTCTTGATCATTTTGCGAGTTCGGTGACTAAAATTACCTGATTAAATCCGGCGACATTGATAGTTTTTACAACCTCCATGACGCGGCCATAATCAAGGGTTTGATCGCCACGCACATAAATTTTTGTGTTGAGATTGCTGTTTGTTGCACCAAGCAAGCGAGACGATAGAAGGCCTAGTTTCAAGGGCTCGTCTTGCAAAAATATTTCGCCGCCGGTTTTTATTGACACAATTATTGGTTGCGCTTTTTCGTCAATTGGGCTTGAGGCGCCTTTGGGCAAATCAACCTTGACGCCGCTTGTCATAAGGGGCGCGGCCACGATGAAGATTATCAATAGCACCAGCAATATATCAACAAACGGCGTGATGTTGATGTCGCTGATGATGCGCTTTTTTTTGCTACTCTTAGAATTTGGTAGGCTGAATCCCATTTTAAAAAGGTAAATTTTTATTGCGAATGATGAACAAATCGTCGTTTAATTTTTCTGGAAAAGACACATCTTGCAAGGAAATTGTTGTCACTTCGCCAAAATCATTTTTCACCTGCATCTTTGCAAAGCCTAGAGCGGGGCTGGTTTTGAAGATCAAGGAAAATTCTCCTGCTTCAGTGCGATTTTTTTTGATAAGCGAAATTGTGATAGTGTCGCCAATTTTTGAGACGTGAGTTATTTCAACATCTTTTGCTGCAAAAGAAATATTTGGTCGTGTCAAAAAAGAGGCTGGCGTGGTGTTGGTGGAAAGGTTTGACACTTCGTCAAGCTCAAGATCTTTATATGACAAAACGGCGCCGTTGACGACGATTAAAATTTTTGGATTGTTGTTATATTCGATGCGCATTTTTCCTGGGCGGGCGAGAAAAAATTTGCCTTCAACAATGCCTTCATTTGATTTTTGTATAAATTTTGCGCTCAGATTTGTGATGCTGTTGAGATAGACTTCTATTGCTTCGAGGTCACTTTTATATTTTGTTAAAAGATCGTTTTTTGCATTTTGTGCTGCAAAAACTTGGCTTGAAAAAAACAGGCAGAAGAAAGTGGCGCAAGCTTGAAAATAAAGCTTTGTGCCCAGTTTTTTTATTGCGTGGTTTTTAGTTTTTTGCGTAATAAGTTTTTTCATCGAGCATGCCCTCTGTTTTGTCGACAATCAGCGTGATTGCTGTGTCGCCCGTGATATTGATTGTGGTGCGAACCATGTCTAAAACGCGGTCAACGCCAAGGATGATGCCGATGCCTTCAAGTGGCAAGCCAACCGATGTGAGCACCATTCCCATAAAAATTATTGAACCGCTTGGAATGCCTGCCGCGCCAATTGAGCCAAGGGTGCAGGTCAAGACCAGCATCAAATAATTTGCGGTTGTCAAATCAATTCCATAAGCTTGCGCAAAAAACAAAGCGCAAATGCCCAAATAAATCGCGGTTCCGTCCATATTGATACAAACGCCAAGAGGCATCAAAAAATTAGAATTTGTTTTTGAAACGCCCATCCTGTCTTGCAATTGCATCATTGCAGTTGAAAGCGTAGCCTTGCTGCTGCTGGTTGAAAAGGCAATTGATTGGGTGAACAAAATTTTGCGATAAAATGGCAAAGGTGAAATTCTGGCGAAAATCAAAATCAACAAACCGAAGACAAAATATTGCACCACACAAGCTGCAAGAAGCGTTGCAACCAGCATTGCCAAGCCTTCAAGAATTTCTAAACCTTGCGTGCCAACCACCCAAGCGATAAAGCCAAAAACGCCAAAAGGCGCGAGCTGTATGATTAGTTCGATCATTTTGAATGTAACTTGCGAAGCGGAATTTATGAATTCGCGCAGTGGTTTGGCCTTTTCGCCAACCATGTTGATGGTGACGCCGCAAAAAATTGAGAAAATAATAATTTGCAAAAATTGGTCATTGGCCATTGCGTTTATTGGGTTGGTGGGAATTAAATTGAGCAAAAAATCGACAAGCGACATGCTTTTTGCAGCTGGTGTTGCTGTGTCTAGAGATATGAGGCTGTGCATATCAACGCCGCGCCCTGGTTGAAAAATTGTTGCAGCAACAAGACCGATTGTGACCGCAAAAATCATAATGCCGAGCAAGATCTGCAACGGTGCGGCTACGAAGAAGATCTGCATCTGCGGCACCATCTTCACCATCACGCCCATCACCAGCTGAAACACAATGCC
>CAYPUN010000026.1:6522-14214 GCA_964413985.1 uncultured Rickettsia sp.
ACTGCAAAAACCGATGTAAGCAAATAACTTGAAAAGCCTTTGAGACTGATGCGCGTAAGGTTGCCTTGCCCTTGCATCGAAGTGATGCCCGACAAAATTGCAAAAAATATCAGCGGCGCAATCACCATTTTGATAAGCGAAATAAAAATCGTGCCAAGAACTTTGAAGCCGGCAGCTTGTTCTTTAAATACGATACCAAAAATAACGCCAAAAATTAATCCAACTAGAACTTTTTGCCAAAGTTTCATAATAGTGCAAATGTTGTGTTAGTGCGACTTTAAGGGGATTGTCATTGTTATGCAAGTCAGCCAACCATAAAAATTTAAATAACTATTAAATAATTACTTAAGTAAGTCAAGTTTTTGAAAATCTATTAAAAAATAAATAAATAGCTTGTAAAAAAAACTAAAAGTTGAAAGATCTATATCTGAAATTTTCTCCAATTTTATTTTAAACAAAATGAAAAAAATATTTATAATTCTTGCGTCGTTGATGACGTTGATTGCAGCTGATTCTTTTGCAGCAACAAGATATGTTTCTGTGGGAACTGGAGCTATTACTGGCGTGTATTATCCTGCTGGTGGGGCGATTTGTCGCCTTTTAAATCGTGGCCGCAAAGAGCATGGCATTCGCTGCTCGGTTGAATCTACTGGTGGGTCAGTTTCAAATTTGAACGCGATCAGAAGTGGCGCGCTTGATTTTGGTGTTGTGCAATCTGACTGGCAATATCACGCCTACAACGGCACTGGTTTCTTCGCTGACCAAAAACCTTTCAAAGAGTTGCGCTCAGTGTTTTCGCTTTATACCGAAACTTTTGCAATTGCTGTGACACAAAAATCTGGCATCAAGCAGCTTGAAGACTTGCTTGGCAAAAAAATCAACTTTGGTTTGCAAGGTTCTGGAATGTATGCAACCATTGAGGTTCTTATGGCGGCAAAGGGTTGGACAAAAGAAAGTTTTTCTGAAATCACTAATTTGCAACCTTCAGAACAGCCAAAAGCGTTGTGCGAAGGCAAGATTGATGCGATGGTTTATATGTCGGGCAATCCAAATGGCGTGATTCAAGAAGCGGCGCAAACTTGCAAAATTCGCATCTTGAACATCGACAGAGAAACTTTGGACAAGCTTGTGAAAAGCAATTCATTTTATGTGAAAGCGATCATTCCGGGTGGAATGTATCCTAACAACCAAAATAATGTCGAAACTTTTGGTGTGAAGGCAGTTGTTGTGACATCAGAAAAGACAAGCTCTGAAGTGGTTTATAACATGACCAAAGCGGTGTTTGAAAATTTCGACAATTTCAAAACTTTGCATCCAGTTTTTGCGGTTTTGAAAAAAGAAGATATGATTCGTGAAGGCAATTCCGTGCCGATTCATCCTGGATCGCTACGCTATTTTAAAGAAGCTAAATTGTTAAGAGAATAATTTACTTAAATCATTTATGGCAGAAAAAAATACCCTTTCGATTTTGGAAAGCATCAAGAAAAAAATGCAAAAGCTCGATGAGCCGCGCGATGCTCAAAATAAAGACTTTTCTGACATTGGTGACGAGTTTAATTATTCTGCGCCAAGCAAAAAAGCGGCTGCGGCACAAGCTGAGCAAGATATTGCGGATGCTGCTGCGGCTGCTTCTTTGGCCGAGGCTTCGGTTGCGCCTGCCGCCCACGCTGAGGTTGAAGACGAAATTGAGCGCGAAATTGGAAACAGCTTGCAATTTGACGAGATTGAAAAGTCACAAAGTGTTGAAGCTGTAAGCGAAAACAATGTTGTTGCGCCAAAATTTGAGGCTGCACCACAAGAAATTAAAGTTGCGCCAAAATTTGAGTCTGCGCCAAAAGCTGAATATCAACAACAGTCACAAGTTGCCGCGCCTGTTGCAGAAATTTATCAACAGCCGCAAGATCAAGAGACTGTAAGCGAAAATGATGATAGCTTTTTGGATGAAGAGCCTGCAAATTTAGAGTTGGAAGAAAATCATCAAGAGGCTTCTGTTGAAGATGAGGCGCCGGCGCAAGTTGAAGAGCCTGCCGCAGAAGAATTGTTTGAAGAAGAGCAATCGCTTGAAGATCATGATGATTTGCCAAATTTGGAACATGATGATTTAGATTTGGAGCATGATGAGCTTGAAGGGCATGATGACTTAGATTTGGAGCATGAAGACCATGACGAGCTTGATTTGGAGCATGATGAACATGATGATTTGAATTTGGAGCATGACGAAGAAATAGAAGATGATTTGGAGTTGGAGCAAGCTGAGCCAGAGGCAGAATTGGAGCCGGAAGCTGCAGCAGAGCCGGAAGAAGCGCTGTTTGTAGAAGAAAATCAAGAAACAGACGAGTTGGAAAAAGAATTAGATTTGGCGGAAGAAAATATTAAACACAAAAAAGACTTTGGCAGCCTTGCTGGTGGCAAGTCGGCCATTTTAAAATCAGAAGAAGATGAGCTTGAAAGATTGCTAAAAGAAGAAGAATCTAGAGCCGCAAAGCAGCAAAATCAAGCTGCCATGGCGGTTGCGGCACAATCAACAGCTTCAATTGGCGCGCCAGCTGCGGCTGCAAGCACTGTTTTGGCGGCTGTAAACCAAGCGCAAAGCCCTGCAAACAACAAGACACTTGAACAAAATAAAAAAATGTTTTCTAATGTGGATGATTTTTTAAAGCATAGCGAGCAAGCAATTGAGCCATTGGTTCACGAACAGGCGGCGCACGAGGTTGCGGATTCAATCAAAAGATTGGTTGATGCAAAAAATGTTGTTTCGGGCGTCACTTCTTTTTCAAAGAGCGAAGCCTTTGCAGATATCGCGGCGCACCTTATGGAGCCTAGGCTTGAAAAGTGGCTAAATGAAAATTTGCCAGCTTTGGTTGAAAAAATTGTGCGCGAAGAAATTAAAAAAATTATTCCAAAGGATATTGGCTAAGGCAATTCCTTAATTAATCAGCGGCCGCAAGCTTATAAACTGCGGCGCAAAAAATATTAACAAACGCAACACAAGTAAAAAATGTTCACAAAATTAATCGTTTTTCTTCCTTTGTTCGCCTTTATCATCGCTGGTTTTGGTTCGAGAATTTTGCAAAAAAAATCAGCAGATTTGTTGGCGCAAATTGTTACCGTTGCATTTTTGGTGACCAGTGCAATCCTTGCTATTGTTGTGTTCATTGATGTTTGGCAAAATGGTGCGATGGAAACGCAAACTATCATCAGCTGGATTTCTTCTGGTGGATTTTCGGCCAATTGGGCTTTGAAAATCGATCAACTCACCGCCGTGATGTTGGTTGTTGTCACATTCGTTTCAAGCCTTGTGCACATTTATTCTTTGGGATATATGCATGAAGACAAATCTTTGGCGCGCTTCATGTCTTATTTATCACTTTTCACTTTTTTTATGTTGGTTTTGGTGACGGGCGACAATTTCTTGCAACTGTTTGTGGGTTGGGAAGGTGTTGGCTTGGCATCATATTTGTTGATTGGATTTTGGTTTAAAAAACAATCGGCCAATGCTGCGGCAATCAAGGCTTTTGTGGTCAATAGGGTAGGGGATTTTGGCTTGATTATTGCGGTGGCATTAATTTATATCACCTTTGGAAGTGTAGAATATAGCACCGTTTTTGGCGCAGTTTCAAATCATCTTGATAGCGAATTTGTGCTCTTTGGTCACACATTCAAAAGCATCGACGCTATTTGCATTTTGCTTTTTGTTGGTGCAATGGGCAAATCGGCGCAAATTGGTTTGCATGTTTGGCTTGCAGATGCGATGGAAGGTCCAACACCAGTTTCAGCCTTGATCCACGCCGCCACAATGGTGACTGCGGGTGTGTTTTTGGTGGCGCGCTGCTCGCCAATTTTTGAATTTTCGCCAGTTGCCTTGATGATGGTCACTCTTGTGGGCGCTACAACCGCAATATTCGCCGCCACCATTGCCATCACGCAAAACGACATCAAAAAAATCATCGCCTATTCAACTTGCAGTCAGCTGGGCTATATGTTTTTTGCTTGCGGCGTTTCTGCTTATAGCGCCGGAATTTTTCACCTTGCAACTCACGCCTTCTTCAAAGCCTTGCTGTTCCTTGCTGCAGGCAGTGTGATTCACGCAATGCATCACGAGCAAGACATTCAAAAAATGGGCGGAATTTGGCGCAAAATTCCTTTCACCTATGCCATGATGTGGATTGGAAACCTTGCCCTTGCTGGCTTCCCACCATTTGCAGGATTTTATTCAAAAGATGTGATTCTTGAAGCAGCTTATATGTCGCACAGCCCGTTTGGCAAATTGGCCTTTGGCCTTGGCATTGCTGCGGCGTTTCTCACCGCATTTTATTCTTGGCGTTTGTTGTTTTTAACTTTCCACGGCAAAACCAGAGCCGATCATCATACATTTGATCATGCGCACGAATCGCCATTTTCAATGTTGCTTCCTCTTGGGCTGCTGGCTGTTGGATCAGTTGCGGCGGGCTTCTTTGGCTCAAACATTCTGCACATGGTTTCAGTTGAAAACAACTTTTTTGGCAATGCAATTTTTGTTGCGCAGGCAAATAAAGATTTGCTAGAAGAGGTGCATCACGCGCCAATGCTGGTTAAAAACGCACCGCTAATTCTTGGTGTTGTTGCAATTGCGTTGGCATATCTTTTCTATTTGGTGAAAACTGATATTCCACAAAAACTCGCCAAAGCCTTCAAGCCACTATATCTGCTGTCGCTCAACAAATGGTATTTTGACGAAATTTATGAAGCTTGCTTGGTTGCTCCAACCAAAAAACTTGGCAATTTTTGCTGGCGCTTTCTCGACATGAAAGTTGTTGATGGCGGCCCAAATGGCGCTGCTGCGCTGTGCCAAGATTTGTCAAAAAAAATCAGCCGCTTGCAAACTGGATTTATTTTCCATTATGCAACTTGGATGGTGGTTGGTTGTATCGTAATTCTATTTTTGTTCATTCAATCAATGCGCGCACTTTTTTAAAGAAGTCTTAAATTTTTAATAGACAATTAATTTCAGTCTGCTTAATTAGTTTTTTATTTTTTAAATTTTCTTAGAATTAAATTTAATTATGTCGAAATTTTCTGCTCTAGCTTCCAAAGCCGCTGCCGCTGCCGCTCAATCTGTCGCCAAAAAAAGGTTATTGGTTATTGGTTCTGGAAATATGGCGGCGCCAATTATCAGTGCTTTTAGAAAGGCAAATCCTAATTATGAAATTGTTGTTTGCAGTCCAAGCGCAATGGAGAAAAATGATTATTATTCTCGTATTGGCGTTAAAACACATTCCGATCCTTTTTCGATTTCAGGAAAATTTGATGATATTGTTGTTGCAATTAAGCCACAAAATTTTTTAGAAAAAGTTCTTGGTCCTTATAAAGAATTTTTAAAGCAAGGTAACGAAAAAACCAGAGTAACTTCTATTGCTGCTGGCAAATCAATTGCAGAAATTAAAAAATTTTTCCCAGATTCGATTCCAATTAGAACAATGCCAAACACGCCAATTGGAACTCCAAACCCTGACAGGGTCAATGAAGGGGTGACCGGAATTTTTGCTGAGCATGGCGTTGCAGCAGAACATGTTAATTTTATTATTACGTCTTTTGGTGGAACCTGCATTCCAGTTGCTGATGAGTCAGCAATAAATGCCATAACTGCAGTTTCTGGTAGCGGTCCCGCATATAATTTTTATATTGCTGAAGTAATTTTTGATGCTGCGCAAAGAATCGCTTATGAATTTGTAAAAAGTGCAGAAGATGAAACTTTGTTGCAAGAAAAGGCCATATTTGGCTTGATGCAAGAAGCTTGTAAGTCAATTCCAGAAGGGCAATCTTTAAAGGAATTTAGGAGCCAAAATAAAACTGACATTGATAAAAAGGTTGAAGAGATAATGTCAAAAAAAGGCAGCATGAAAAGCTTCTTTCTTGAGATTATGCAATTAAATTTAGAAAATGGCGACAAAAATAAAGCGATAAAATCTGCAATGCTATATAGCGCTGAAAAATTTATTGATGGGGCAATGGAGCTTGGTTTTGGTGAGAGAGATGCGAATTTGTTGGTGACAAGAACGATGGAGGGTTCTGCAGCCTTGGCGCTTAGTAGCAAAAATAACGCTCCAACTTTGCGTCAAAAAGTAACCAGCCCTGCAGGCACAACTTTCTATGGCTTGCAAGTTTTGATGGAAAATGAAGTTGATCCTTATGCTGGCAAAAGCGTTATTGAAAAAAGAGACATGACATTGGCCGAGATTTGCTCTGGAACTTTGCGTGCGGCTTATAATCGCGCCGTTGCTTTGTCGGGCGATCAAAAAAAAACTATAGAAGTTGGAGTTAAGGCTGGAGCCACTCAAGAGCAAATTGATGCGGTGGCAAAAATAATTGCTGATGCTGCTAAAAGGGGAGCTCTTGTCAGGGCTATACAATCTGGTGATGTTGATCAGATTGCAAAAGCTGTTGCTGAGATTGCTGTCGCTGCTAATGTTGCTGCTGTGCAAAAAGATGGCGTTGTGCAAAAAGATGGTGCTTCAAAACAAGAAGATCCTTCTCCAGTTTCAATCACCAGCTCAGCTTTTTCATCAAGCCTTTTGCAACAAGGAGAGCGAGGAAAAGTTCAGCGATAACCTCGTCAACATCACATTTTTTTATTTCCAAAATTTCTCCAACAAAAAAGGCGACCTTCTTTTTATAGAAGATCGCCTTTCTTTTTGAGCAAACCGCTCTAGCCGAAGCTAGAGGTTTCTAAAATTAGAAGTGGTAGCCCAAAGTAACTTTGTAAACGTCAAGAACGATTTTAGTTCTGATGTCGCTTGATTGATCATGTTGCTTTACAGAGAAGCGTTGAGTGTTGAATTCGAAGCCCAAAGTAAGGTCTTCGTTAACTTTTGATGTGAAACCAACGCCATAAAGCATAGCAAGCTTGCTTTTGTCGTTTTCAAGAGTGCCTGTGTGAGCGTCTCCAAGAGCGATTTTGTATCCAGTGCGAGAAACGCCAGCTGTTGCATAAACTGCTAAGTTGTCGTTGATATCGTAACCGATGTCAGCTCTGATACCATATCTATTTTTGATAGATAATCTGTTTTCGTCAGTGCCGTTATTTGGAGAATAATATTGCTTGATACCAATTCTTTCATAGAAAGCGCCTGGTGCAATGAAGATGTTATTTCCTAGATTGAAAGCGTGTTTATAGCTAAGACCAACGCCAGTTTTGCTGGTTTCTCTGTGAACGTAGCGTGGATCTGCAGCTTGTGAAAGGTTGTTGTCTATTGCATCAACACTTGCGCGGTGCAAATCAAAACCGATATAGTTTCCTTCAGTTTTTGCAAAGGCGGAAGCCGAAGCAAGAACGCTCAAGGTAGAAACGATTGCGATAATTTTTTTCATAGTTTGTATAAAAAGTTTATTAGTAAAATTAAATGCGCAGTTTTAAGGCTGCGCATTAAGAAAAAATTAGAATTTGTAAGCAAGACCAACTTTCATTACGCTGATTTTTGTTCTAGCTGTCATTCCTTCTGCTGGAGTCATTGAAGAAATGTGCTGAGTGTTATATTCAACATTTGCAACGATAGATTTTGAAAGTTCAAAAGAAGCGCCAGCACCATAAAAATAATGCAATGGAGTTCTTTTTTTAGTTTGACCGCTGTTAGTTCTGCTCCAATCAACTAAATAGTTAGTTTTTGCAAAGCCGTTAGTGAAATAAACTGCCAATTTGTCAGTTACATCATATCC
>CAYPUN010000027.1:0-13614 GCA_964413985.1 uncultured Rickettsia sp.
GAGGTTGTAGATGTTGCAACCCTTGGCGGCGACAAGGTTAAGTTTGGCGCCACCGTTGCTTTAGAAGATTTAGACAATGGCAAAAAATTCACCTATAAAATTGTCAGCGAATATGAGGCAAATATCGACAATGGATTAATTTCTAGCACTTCTCCAGTTGCTCGTGCACTTATGAACAAAGCGGTTGGAGACGAGGTTGAAATTAAAATTCCAAGTGGTGTTGCCAACTATGAAATAATTTCAATAAAATTTGTTTGAAATGCTTGCAAAAGTAAATTTTTGCTTTAGCATTCTTTTTGGTTGTTTGATCTAGATTTGATCAAACTAATTTATCTTTAAATATCTACAAAAATATGAAAAAAATATTGTCTCGCAAAAGCAAAAAAGCATTCTCGTTGATCGAGTTGTCAATTGTTCTGATTATCATTGGTCTTTTGATTGCTGGCGTGACTGGCGGTGCAAGTTTGATTAAAAGCTCACAACTTCGCGCTGTGATGAGTGAAGCGCGTTCTTTTGCAACGTCAGTAAACGGTTTTTATAACCAATTCAACTATTATCCTGGCGATTTTGGAACTGCAATTGGCGGTTCTAGCTTTGGCGATGCTGATGGCACAATCGAATATTATAGCACAACTGCAACCACAAACGAAGGCAGAGCTGCTTGGTTTCAAATGAAAGGCGCGGGAATCCTTGATTCTAACACAATTTCTGCATCAATCACAACCACAGCCGCTTCAACCGTTCCTGCGGTTACAAGCTTTGGCACCAACGTTCCGGCTTCAAAAATTCAAAGCGCTGGCTGGGATTTCGATTATAACGGAACGCAAAACGTGATCGTGTTGACTGGCGCCATTTCTGCGGGCGGCACGTCTAACACTTTGACAAACGGCACAGTTATTTCAACTGCAGCAATCACCCCATCTGACGCTCTTTCAATCGACACTAAAATCGACGATGGTGTTGCTAACGGTGGTAAAGTTAGAGGCATCTTGAGTGGCTGTTTCTCTACAACAACATACACAACTGGAACAACTACAAAAGCTTGTGCAATTTCTTACCAAATTGACATCAACTCATAATTACTAAATAATTTGGCAGAAGAATTTTGATGAAAAACGATCCAGTTTTTTCCTCGATAATCAACTTTCTTCTGCCAATTATTCTTCTCTTCGGATGCTTTTTTAGCATCGATTTTATCCACGCTGGATTCTTCGCTCTCATCTATTCTTTAGTGTTATTCGCTGGTGCCATCATCGTTTTTTATATCGCATCTTTCGATCTCAAATTGGGTCTGAAAATAAATTTTGATTTAGTCGCTTTGATTTTCACAATAATCGCAATTTTTTACGTTGCGATGTTGTTTTTGTTAGTGACTGATTTTTTGACGGTATAATCCTTGCAAAAAAGCTTCTAGAGTGGCTTTTTGCCAACATGAATCGCTGCAGTGCCAAAGCTTAAATTTTGATAGCCAGCATCTTTAAATCCAGCATCTTCAATCATTTTCTTGAATTTTTCTTGGTTAGGAAATTTGCGAATGCTTTCAACCAAATATTGATAAGAATGGCGATCTTTCAAAATCATTTCGCCTATATGCGGAATAACCTTGAAAGAGTAAGCGTCATAGAATTTTTGCAGAAAATAATTATCGACATGAGAAAATTCTAAGCAAATGAATTTGCCATTTGGCTTTAGCACGCGATTGGCTTCCGCCAAGCCTTTGTCGATATTGGTGAAGTTGCGAATGCCAAAGGCGATGGTGAAAAAATCGAAACTATTGTCGGCAAAGGGCAGTTTTTCGCCGTCGGCGCAGGTGAATTTTAGGTCAGAAAAAAGATTGAGGTCGAAGGCGCGCGCTTGGCCGCAATCAAGCATTTCTTGGTTGATATCGACAACGTCAATTTTGTGGGGCAAGTTTTTTTCGCGAGCTTTTTTGGCGATGCGAAAGGCGATATCGCCAGTGCCGCCGGCCACGTCAATAAATTTCAATTCTTGGTCTTTTCCAAAAAAATCGATCTCTTCGATCATTTTATTTTTCCACAGCCGATGCACGCCAGCACTCATCAAATCGTTCATCAAATCATATTTTTTTGCAACATTTGAAAAAATTCCTTTGACTAGATTGGCTTTTTCGTCACGATTAACTTTTTTAAATCCAAAATCCGTTTGATTATCTGTCATGAGTTTAGTTTTAGAATTTGATTTTAATTTGCCGCAAAATTTAATTGCCACGCAGCCTTTTTTCCCTAGGGAAGAAACCAAAATGCTGGTTTATAAAGACGCGAAAATACTTGACGCTAAGCTTATCAACCTGCTTGATTTTTTGCAAGAGGGCGATGTGTTGGTTTTTAACAATGCGCAGGTGATTAAAGCGAAGATGACTGGCGTTGCCAAGCGAAATGGCGCGGTGATTCATTTTAATTTGGATCAAGAAGTTGCGCCAAAAATTTGGCGGGCTTTGGGGCGCAAGATCAACAAAATCAAGGATGGCGACGTTTTAGAAATTGCGCCAGATTTTTTTGTCGAGGTTGAAAAAAAGCTTGAAGATGGATTTTTATTGCTAAAATTTCTTGATGACGATTATCTGGCAAAGATTGAGAAATATGGCTGCGTGCCACTTCCGCCTTATATAAAACGCGATGAAGAAAATGAGGATGACGAGAAAAATTATCAAACTATATATGCTTCGCAAGGCGCGGCAGTAGCGGCTCCAACGGCTGGGTTGCATTTTACAGATAAAATTTTTGCCATGCTTGATGCAAAGGGTGTGAAAAAAGTTTTCGTAACTCTAAATGTGGGCGCTGGAACCTTTCTGCCCATGCGCTGCGAAAAAATTGCTGATCACAAAATGCATGAAGAATCTTTTTCAATTGATGCGCAAACAGCAAAAACCATCAACGAGGCGAGGGCGGCTGGAGCCAGAATTGTCGCGGTTGGAACCACTTCGCTGCGTGTGCTAGAATCAGTTGCTGATGAAAATGGAATGTTGAAAGAAGCAAAAAATAAAACACAAATTTTTATCTATCCGCCCTACAAATTCAAGGTTGTAGATATTTTGATGACAAATTTTCATTTGCCAAAATCAACATTGTTTATGTTGGTTTGCGCCTTTGTTGGCAAGGATCGCGCTTATGAGATATATAATCACGCAATGCAAAATAACTATCGCTTCTATTCTTATGGGGATGCGTCTTTATTGATTAGATAGCTCTTTTGCTAAAAATATTTCACGTGTTTTTATTGCTTTTGCAAAACGCGAAAAGGCGAAGAGGGCGCTATAGACAAGGCCGTTGAAGCCATAGATAAAATAGCGGCGCACAAAATAAGCTTTAAAAAATGCAAAAATTGGTGTTAAAAAAACTTTCGCTGCAGATGGCTTGCGGCCTTTAGCCAAGCTGTCTTTCGCTTGCATTGATGAATAAGAATTAATTTTTTCAATCCAATGTTCAAAAGAGCGAAATGATTGGTGATAAATGATGTTTTTTAGTTGACCAACTGCGCTAGAATTTTTGTTTTTCAACTCAACTGAATCGTGAATTGAACTGTTCTTGAAGCCAGCAAAATCACGGTTATAGAGCCTTAGTTGATTATAATAATAAGCAAGTGCGTGTGGCTTTTTTTCAAAGCGAAATTTGTTGACAATTTTAACGCGAAAGCCGTGAAATTTTTCATGCGCGCCAGAAGCAAAAAGTGCCAGCAGCTCTTGCGCCAACTCAGGCGACACCTCTTCATCTGCATCAATATTCAAAATCCATTTATTGCGACATTGATTTTCGCCAAAAATTTTCTGCTGACCATAGCCGCGCCATTCATTAAACAAAACCTTTACACCAGCGCCAGAAGCAATTTGGCAAGTGTTGTCAGTGCTGCCAGAATCAATCACCAAAATTTCGTCGGCAATGTCTCGCACCGCCAAAATCACCGGCAAAATGCGATCCGCTTCATTTTTGGCAATTATAAAAACCGACAATGGAATTTTTGTCATGAAATTGTAGAAATTTTAATTAAAAATCTTAAAGTAGTAGCGAGTTTACAAATTATATTATAACTTTAAACTTAGTCAAAATTAAATTTCAAAATTTATGAAGAATAAAAAATTCGTTATCACCGTTATAGCCGCTCTGCTAGTGGGTTTTGTGGCTTTAGTTGTGCGCAATTATAACACAAAAACTTCTTTTAAATATGGCAAAAATGCGCCGCAAGAAGTGACGACCGCGCCACAAGATGCGGTGAGTGAGGCATTAAACAAAGAAGGCGCACAAGCAGAGCCAAAGCGCGACGAGCAGCTTTTAAAACTTCGCAATTCAGAATTGTTTTTGGGCGATGCAAAAGCGCCAGTGACAGTGATTGAATATGCATCACTTTCTTGCCCGCACTGCGCTATGTTCTATCGCGAGGCTTTCGAAAAAATAAAAACCGAATATATCGAAACTGGAAAAGTAAAATTTGTTTATCGCGATTTTCCACTAAACCAACAGGCTCTAGTTGCGGCAATGGTTGCTGATTGCAGAGCGCACGATGAGCAAGAAAATAGAGCGGAAAAATATTATGGCTTGATCAAAGCTTTGTTCAAAACGCAAGATTCTTGGGCGTTTGATCCAAAATATACTGAAAAATTAGAATCAATCGCCAAGCTTGATGGTATGAGCTCTGACCGCTTCAAATCATGCATCGAAGATCAAAAAATGCAGGCAAAAGTTTTGCAATTGCGCATGGAAGCAGCAAAGTCTTTGCAAATTCATTCAACGCCAACTTTTTTTGTTAATGACGAAATTTCAGAAGGCTATGTTGATTATCTAACCTTGAAAAAATTGATCGACAAAAAATTATCTCAAACTAAATAAAAATTTGTGACAATAAAAATTGACGTAAAAAATTTAGTAAAAAATTTTGGCTCAAAAGAAGTTTTGTCGGGCATTAATTTGCAAGTGAAAAAAGGCGAATCTTTGGTGATTTTGGGTGGCTCTGGCAGTGGCAAATCGGTGCTAATAAAACTGATCGCAAGCCTTATGCAGCCAAGCTCGGGCAGTATCAAAATTGATGGCGCTGAAGTTGCGAACATCGGCGCTGCAAAGCGCGACAAATTGATGGAAAAATTTGGCTTCCTTTTTCAAGGTGGTGCGCTGTTTGATTCACTGACAATCTGGGAAAATATCGCTTTTCGTTTGGTGCATTCGGCAAAAATGAACAAGGCCGATGCAAAATATGTTGCAGCGCAAAAGCTTAAGTCTGTAGGCTTGGAAGAAAGGGTGATGAACCTTTATCCATCTGAACTTTCTGGCGGTATGCAAAAAAGAGCGGCTTTGGCGCGAGCTGTGGCGGCCAATCCGGAGATTATATTTTTTGACGAACCAACCACGGGCCTAGATCCCATCATGGCCGACGTCATCAACGAACTTATCGTTGCTAATTCAAAACAGCTTGGCGCAACCACGGTGACAATCACTCACGACATGCAATCGGCGCGCAAAATTGCTGATAAAATTGCGATGCTATATCAGGGCAAAATTATTTGGTTTGGTGATGTTGATGATATGTATTCTTCAGGAAATGAATATGTCGATCAGTTTATTCATGGCAAGGCGCATGGGCCAATTAAGGTGAATGTTTAGCCTCATTTTCGTGGCGTAATTATAAAAAATTAGTGGTGTTTTGTATGTCCGCCTCGTATAAAAAAAGCGGGACAGATATAAATCTGCCCCGCAAAAACTCCCTCTCGAAGTTTTAAAACTCTATTTGAACATCTTAAAGATCGATCCCAAAATAGACTTTCCGCCATTGTTGCCGCCATTGTTTCCGCCTTCACTACGACCGCCGCGATTGCCACCGCGATCATCAAATCTTCTATCGCCGCTACGATATCTTTTATTATTGTTGTTAAAGCGATTGTTATTGTTGTTGCGGCCGCCATTGTTGTTTCTTCTGTCGCGATTGTTGTCTCTTCTATCACCGCCACGATTATCGCCACGGTCATTTCTGCGATCATCGCTGCGATCATTATCACGCGGAGTAGCGTCTTCAAAGAGGCGCGTAGAATCTGATTCCGCAGCTTCGCTGTCAATAAAAGATCTTTCTAGTCCAAGTTGGTTAACTTTGCCAGTTGTAACTTCCATTTCAAGCTCGCGTCTTTCTTCGTCAGAAAGGCCTTTGCGTTTTTTGATTGCAAAGCCAGCATTGCCAACATCGTCAGAATGATGCATAAAGATATGCACGTTATAATTCTTCTCGGTTGTTGTAAGCTCTTGGCGCTTATAGTTTGCGATATATGAGATCACCTCATGTGAAGTGTTAACATAAATTACACCAACTTGACTGTCGGCACAAGCATGGCGCACAGCGCGCAAAATGCCAACTGCCAAAATTTCAACAGAGCGAATATAACCAGTGCCAGAGCAATGTTTGCAAGGCTCGGTGATAGTTTCAAACAAACTTGCACCAAGGCGTTGACGCGACATTTCAAGCAAGCCCAAAGTGCTGATGCGGCCAAGCTGGATGCGGGCGCGATCATTTTGCAACTCGTCGCGCAAAGTGCGTTCAATAGCGCGGCGATGTTTTTGGTCATACATATCGATGAAGTCAATCACAATCAAGCCAGCCAAGTCGCGCAGGCGAAGTTGGCGGGCAATTTCGCGTGCTGCTTCAAGGTTGGTGCTGAATGCAGTTTCTTCAACGCCGCTTTCTTTTGTGGCGCGACCAGAGTTCACGTCAATTGCAACCAATGCTTCAGTGTGGTCAACCACAATTGAGCCACCAGATTTTAGCAAAATATTTTTCTCATAAAGTGCCGAAATTTGTTGTTCAACGCGATATTTATTGAACACAGGTACACGCTCATCATGCAATTTGATGTTGTGATTGCCATAAGGCATCGTGGCTTTGATAAAGTTTGACACGCTGTCAAAAGCTTGCTGTCCTTCAATCACCACTTCGCTAACTTGCTCGTTATAAACGTCGCGAATGCAACGTTTGATAACATCATCTTCAGCATGCACAAATGTTGGCGCAGTAGATGTTTTGGCCATTTCTCTGATGCTGTCCCACAAGCGGCTAAGATATTCATAGTCGCGCTTAATTTCTTCTGGTTTTTTGCTGACACCGGCAGTTCGAATAATCACCGAGCGATCCGCAGAAATAGCCAGCTCGCTCAAAATTGCTTTCAAAATTTTGCGATCACGAAAATTGTCAACCTTGCGCGAAACGCCGCCTTTGTTGGGTGTGTTCGACATCAACACGCAATATTTGCCCGCAAGCGAAATATAAGTTGTCATCGAGGCGCCTTTATTTCCGCGTTCTTCCTTAGTTGCTTGCACCAACAAAACTTGGTTTGGCTTGATCACATCTTGAATGTTGTAGCGTTTGTAAATCGTGTGAATATTGCCATGATTTTGCTCAGTTTCATCTTCAACAGAGTATGAGCCTGTAGTGATTGTAGCTTCTGAGTCTTCTTCACGATCCACGCCACGACCACCGCGATCAGGGCGATCACCGCGTCCGCCACCACGATTTTCATCGCGATCACGTTCTGGGCGACCTTCGTCTCTAGGTGCCGGAGCAGACTCAACTTCTTGAGCTTCTTCAGTTGGTGCAGGATTTTCTGGGCTGATAATGTCTTTCAGCTTCTGTTTCTCTGCTTCGGGAAGGTTATAATATTCTGGGTGAATGTCCGCAAAAGGCAAAAAACCGTGACGATCTTCGCCATAATCAACGAAAGCAGCCTGCAATGAAGGTTCAACTCTAGTGACTTTAGCGAGATAAATATTGCCCTTGATGTGTTTGACCGCAAGAGCCTCGCGATCAAAATCTTGTAGAATGTTGTTCTCAAGCACAGCAACACGCGTTTCTTCGCGGTGCGCTGCGTCGATAATAATTGTTTTATTTGTCATTTTTCCTTTAAAAATATTGTCTAAAATAAAAGACTATAAAGGAAAATTATCTCTTTAAATAAATAGCGTCAAAGCCTCTGTTTTATTGCTTTGGTCTGTATTGATAACTCGATTCATAAATACAACTTTATAAAAATATTTAAAGAAAATAATTTTCTCATCTTAAGTCTTAAAAACTTACATCGATTTTTTAAACTGTGTGGTGTTTAGGGTTTGTGTTTTTGTGAATTTCAGCAAAAATGTTTAAAAAATCCAAGCACCCAATCAAAAATTAGGGTAAAATTAGGGCTTGAAAAAATAGCTTCACATATATTTAGTAAAATAGCTAGTTTTTTTTCAGATTTTTTTCGCCGTCTCGTTTTCTAGCCATTTTTGATATTTTGGCAAAATTTTATCAATCGA
Source organism: uncultured Rickettsia sp. (assembly GCA_964413985.1). Taxonomy (GTDB): domain Bacteria; phylum Pseudomonadota; class Alphaproteobacteria; order Rickettsiales; family UBA1997; genus CAMCFD01. The sequence continues at coordinate 8,283 of CAYPUN010000027.1, forward strand.
AATTGCAATAATTTCAGGAATTTGATATGAATGGTTGGCCAAAATTTCTTTCTCAATTTTTTGATAAAAATTTGCTTTAGTTTTAATTGTCACTAAAATTTCTTTGCTTTGAGTGAGTTTGTTTTGCCAAAAAAACATACTTTCAATTTTTTGCAATTGCACACAAGCGGCAAATTTTTTTTCCAACAAAATTTTGGCAATTTTTTTCGCCTCACTCAATTTTGGATAAGTCGTTTTAATAATTATAAATTTATTTTTCATAGATGATAAAAATTTTCGCTCATCGCGGTTTTGTTGCAAATGGCGCCAAAGAAAATTCAATTAACAGCCTAAACGAAGCCTATAAAAATCATTTTCTAGGTATTGAATTTGACATTTGGTTTGTTGAAAATCAACTATATATTCATCACGACCAGCCGCAAAAAGAAGATTTGGCAACAATTCCAACGCTGAAAGATTATTTGGTTTATGGCAATCATTTTGAATATTGGATGGATTTCAAAAACCTTGATGAACATAACGCCAGCGCGGCTATAGAGTTGGCAAAAAAAGAAATTATGGCCGCAAAAATTGATCCAAAAAAAATATATTTTGCACCTTTTATCACAAATTTTGACGAAGCAATTTTGGTTTATAAAAAAATTATAAAAGCTTTTGAAGCCGCACAAATTATGGCTGTGTGCGAAGATATAAAAAAAGAAGAGTTGGTTTTATATCACCAAAATTTGCAAAAAAATCATATAAGATTTTTGTCAATCAGACATGTTTTTGTTGATGAAGAGTTTATAAAAATATTTAATGGCATCACTTTATTTGCTTGGACAGTCAATGATTTAGAGCGTTTGGGGCAGTTAGAAAAAATTGGTGTAAAAAATTTAACCAGCGACAAAATAAAACCATTATGAACGAAAAACCTGATCATTTGGGTCACAGAAAAAGAGTAAAAGAAAAATTCCTCGCATCTTTTGGCAAAGAATTGCACGAATATGAATTGCTGGAAATCCTTTTATTTAGTGCCTTCCCAAGGCAAGACACCAAGCCGCTGGCAAAAAAACTTTTGGCAAAATTTGGTAGTTTGTCGGCAATAATCAGTGCTGATGCTGATAGCTTGAAAAGCCTTGAAGGAGTAGGTGAGGCGGCGGTTGTAAATTTAAAAATTATTGGCGAAATTATCAATCGCGTGCTCAAAAACAAAGCCAAAGCAAAGCCAGTTTTGGACAATTGGCAAGCGGTTGTAGATCATGCCAGCGCTGCTTTGGCGGGCTTGAACTATGAAGTGTTTCGTGTGTTGTTTTTAAACAAAAATTTTCAATTGATTGAAGACGAGTTGCTGGGCATTGGCGAAAATGATCATGTGCAAATCAGCATAAAAACATTGGTAAAAAAAGCGTTGTTGTTGCATAGCTCGGCAGTGGTTTTGATGCACAATCATCCAACATCCGACCTTCGCGCATCTGCATCCGACATCAAAACCACCAACGAAATTTCTGCCGCATTGAAGCCGCTAAACATAAAAATTATCGATCACTTGATCGTTGGCACAAATGGCGTTTTCAGCTTTAAACAAGAGGGTTTATTATGAAAAAAGCGATTATAATTTCGGGGCCAACAGCATCGGGCAAATCGGCTCTAGCCTTGCACATGGCGGCTTGGCAAGATATTGCAATCATCAACGCTGATGCGCTGCAAATCTATCAAGGCTTACCAATTCTATCTTCGCAGCCAAGTGCGGATGAAAAAAAATCAGTGCCACATTTTTTATATTCGCATTTTTCTTGCACTCAATCTTGCTCGGTTGGATTGTGGTTAGAGCTTGTAAAATCAAAGCTTGAAAAGATTTGGAACCAAAATAAATTGCCAATAATTGTTGGCGGCTCTGGCATGTATATTTCAAAATTGTTGGATGGCATTTCGCAAATTCCAGAAATTGATGAGAGCTTGAAAATGGAAGCGCGCGAGCTTACAAAAAATTTAAATCGTGAAGAAATTATAAAAATTTTAAGTGATCTTGGGGAAGATTTGGAAAAAATAAAAGACCTCGACAAGCAAAGACTATCAAGGGCTTATGAGGTTTTAAAACAAACGCAAAAATCAATTTTTTGGTGGCAAAAACAAGAGGCTAAAAAAATAATTGATACAACAAATTTTGTGCATTTAAATTTAGAGCCAGAGCGTCAAAAGCTTTATCAAAATTGCAACAATCGTTTCGAAATTATGTTAAAAAATGGCGCTATAGAAGAGGCGGAAGCCTTGATAAAGGCCGGCGTAGAGTCTGACGCGCAAATCACAAAAACATTAGGATTTCTAGAAATTCAAGATTTTTTGCAGCAAAAAATCACAAAAGAAAAAATGATTGAAATTAGTTCACAAAAAACTAGAAATTATGCCAAGCGCCAACTAACATGGTTTCGTCATCAATTTGCAGATAAAAAAACTTTCGACAACTTAAAATCTGCGGCAGAATTTTTAAAAAACTTTAAATGAAATTCACCGATATCGGCATCATCATCAGTCAAAAAAATTACAGCGAGAATGCCGCTATCGTCAAGGTGTTCTCTAAGGACCACGGCATTTATTGCGGCTTCGTAAACTCACCAAAATCAAAAAAAAATCAAGCAATTTTTCAAGTTGGAAATTTAATTTCATTTGAGTGGCGCGCCAGAAATGAAGATGGGTTAGGGCATTTTTATTATGTTGACTTGGTCAAGACTTTCGTCGCCAAAATCATTTTTGATCGCCTCAAGCTCAGCTGCTGCAGCTCTTTATTATCAATAATCGACAGCTGTTTTTTGGAGCGCGAAGAGCATGAAGATTTGTTCGCGCAAATTCACGATTTTTTGCAAAAAATTTCCGAAGATGATGCTCAAAAAAAAGATTTCATCAGCGAATATATAAAAATTGAATTAGAAATTTTGAAAGCGCTTGGATATGGAGTTGATCTCTCGTCCTGCGCCGTCACTAACTCCACAGACAATCTGGTTTTCGTTTCACCAAAATCGGCGCGCGCAGTTTCACTTGAAGTTGGCAAGCAATATGAAAATCGTCTCCTAAAATTGCCGCAATTTTTAATCGCGCAAAATGACAATATCGAAGATTTGCATCTGCGCGATGGTTTAAAATTAAGCGGATATTTTTTAGAGAAATTTGTTTTTGTAGAAAAGAATATCAGGCTTGCAAGCCGCGCTAATATTGAGAAGAGCTTTTAGTTGTATTGCCTGCGATAAAGAGATAATTATTCAACTCTAAAATATCTTCTTCTTCCGCGAAGCAAAAACCAACAAGCCAGAAAAAAAAGTCATAAACGCAATCACAAAAGCAAAGCCATCAGCACTCTTGCCCCAAGGAATTCCACCAACATTCATGCCAAACAAACCAGCAATAAAACCAAGCGGCATAAAGACCGAAGCCACCAGAGAAATCTTAAACATACTTTTGTTTAACTTGTCTGCAATTGCATTTGAAAGCTCTTCATGCACAATTTGCGAGCGTTCGCGCGCTTCGTCAAGCTCTTCAAGAATATGGGTGATTTGTTCGTGATTTTCATGAAAATGTCGACGCGCCCAATCATCAATCCACTCGCTATCATGCGATTTTAGTAGCGACAACACATCTTTTTGCGGCAAAATATAGCGTTTGAAAATTGTAATTTTTTTACGAATCAACGCCACTTCTTCGCGAAGTGAAGCGTCATAATCGCTGATAATCATTTTATCTTCCAGCGTATCCATCTTCTCATTGAGATCATTGATTACAGGGCTTATCAACGACAAATTTTCATAAACCAAATTATATAAAAACTCGCAAGAATTTTTTATTTTTTTGCCATGATCGATCTTTTTTGCCACATTAAAAATGGCGCTAAAATTACGTTTTTGAATTGAAATAATGCGAGAATCGTCAATCCACAAGCGAATTGATGACATATCCTCAAGGTCGGAAGCTGCTTCAGAGTTGATGCCGCGCAAGATAACCAAAAGTCCATTTTCAAATTGAATAATCCGTGGACGAGTTTCTTCCGCTAAAAGTGCATCAATAATAAGATGATCGAGATAGGCCACTTCACGCTCCAGCCACTTTTTGGTATTTTTGCTATTGCCATCAAGATGCACCCAAGCCAAGCCATCATTTTTCAACTCTTGCGCCACTTCCAAATTTTTCAGCTGATGAGCCGAGCCGTCTGAACCAAAGGCGTAAGAGAGAAAAATGTGTTTATGCATATTTTAGTTAGATTTTTTCAAAGAAATAATCGCTTTGCCAACCACTTCACCAGATTTTCTCATAGTCGAAATGATGATTGCAGATTTTTCGTCAACCAAATAAAGCTGATCTTCATAATCAATTCTTTGCTTAATTTCTTTAAACATTGTGTTCAAGCTATAATTTACAGCAGAAGCATTGCCTTGTGTGCGACCTTGTGCAGTCTCAATAAAATCGTGGCCAATCGCGCTATAGCTCATAGAATCGTTAACCGTCACCAACCAAGTGCGGCTATCTTTTTTTCCGCCATTGAAAGTGTAGTTGAACTGAACAGTGCCGCGGGTTTCTTCCCATTTGCCATTAACTCTCAAAACGTAGCTGTCGCTAATTTTTCCATTAACATCTTGGATGATTGCAAAGCCTTCTAAATTGCCGTTAAGAAAGCTAGAAATATCAAGTTTTGCGCTTCTTTCAAGATAGTCAACTGGAGCCAATTCTTTTTTTGGCGGATTTAAAAATTGTTGTAGCTGAGCGCATGAGGCCAATGTTTGCAAGGCCAAAACAGCCATCAATATTTTAAAAGATATTTTCATTTTGTAAAAAAATTAAGTTAAAGACAGGTTTATAATTGCACGATTTTTTAAAAAGTCTATCAAGAGTTTTTATTGCTTGCGCCGTTGTCGCGCAATGATATTTAAAATCTCGATTGTCAAAGTAAAAAATAGTGAAAAATATAAATAACTTTTTGAAATATGGAAATTGACTCCATCAGCAAGCAATATCGCTCCAACCATGAAAATAAAGGCGAGGGCGACGATTTTTAGCGATGGATAATCGGTTAAAAATTTGCTGATATGCTCAGATGAGACCAACATCAAAATCATCGAAATAATAATTGCGGCAACCATAATTGGAATGTTGTTTGTCATCGCAACGGCTGTGATCACTGAATCGAAAGAGAAAATAAAATCGATCAAAGTGATTTGCAAAATTGCTGCAACGATATTTTTTCCAACTTCTTTTTTGTCGTGCACCGGCTTGCTGTCATGCTTCTCGTGAAAATAAACATCGTTAATAATCTCGTAAGAACTTTTGACAACCAAAAATAACCCGCCCGAAATCAGCAAGAAATTCT
>CAYPUN010000028.1:0-2023 GCA_964413985.1 uncultured Rickettsia sp.
TTATAAATTCTGATCATATAAAAGAGGCGCAAGAAAAAATTATAACTAGTTTAAAACTAATAAAATCATGATGTCAGAACCGGTTTTGCAAAGCGCTCCCGTAGAACAGCTTGTTTTTGATTCGATATTTGATCTAAAAAAATTTATTGATGAATGTCCGCAAGCTGCGTTTTTGTGCACTGCGGTGAAGATTGACAATCCAAATTATTTGGCCATCATTCACTCAAATAAACTTTTTTGCGACAGCTTCAACATTGCCGCTGAAGATCTGATTGGCAAAAGCTATGACCTTTTGTTTGACGATGTTGACATCAATTATTCTTCCGAAGATCAACTTGAATATATCCGCCTAATCAAGACCATCAAGGATCTGCACGAATGTTCGGTGGTGATGAAATTGCATCATATTCATGAAAATGAGCAGCAAGTTGCAAAATTTAAAATCACGTTCAAGCCCGTGTTTATTGGTGCGGATGAGCGCCACAAAAAATTCTACGCAATTTTTACATTTGAAAAAATCAGTGGCGAAAATGTTGAAGAGGCGCGCAAGCAGTCGCAAAATCAACAGCTAGTAAAAAATCTGGAAAGAGCGCTAAATAGCGAAAAATTGCTGCGCGAAATTAGCTATCTGATCATATCAGACAAGGCCGTAAAAGATATTGCACAAGTGATTGCAAAATCTTTAGTGCAACATTTAAAAATTGATCGCTGCATAATTCACGACTATAAAAACGGTGCACCAACTTTTATTGTGGAGCATTGCAGCCCAAGGCTTAAGCCGATTATTGATGGACAAAAAGCATCTTTAGAAAAAGCTAGTTATTATGTTGATTTTCAGCATAAATTTTATCAACAAATAAAAATTCGTGAAAAAAACAGTGCAATTTTTATTGCCGACAATGTCAATGTCGATCCAAGCTTTGCAAGGCTTCACGACTTCTATAACGAGTTTGGCGTGACATCGCAAATTTCTGCGATCACCTCTTTTGACGGCACAATTAATGGTGGAATTTATTTATTTCAATCCGAAAAAAGATCGTGGACAATTGATGCAATAGAGCTTATCGAGCTAATCACCGACCAACTTGCAATTGCCATTGACAGATCTTATTCAATTGAAAAAGTGATGGTTGCCAATCACAATTTGCTTGAAAAAACTCTCGAATTAAAAGAGGCCATCAAGAAAGAAAAGGCATTGCGCAAAATTCAAAGTGAGTTTGTGGCTTTGGTGTCGCACGAATTTAAAACGCCGCTGCAAATTATTGATAGCACGCGCGAATTGATTGGTCGCAAAATTAAATCACTCAATTTGACTGGCGACGATTCTTTTGAAAAATATCTTGAGCGCATCAAAAGCGGCATTTCGCGCATGACTGGCCTGATTAACAGCACTTTAAACCTCGCCAAAATTGATGCCGATTCTGCCGAAATTAAAGTTGAAAAGCAACCTTTCGACATGCTGCATTTTTTGCATGAAATTATCGAAAAAACCGCCAATATCGCCACCACTAAAGGCATCAAAATTTTTACAAAATTTGAAGGCGATAAACTTGAAATTAACGCTGACGCAAAATTGCTCGACCATTGCTTTACAAACATAGTTTCAAACGCCATAAAATATTCTCCCGATAATAAAACCATTCATATTATCGCCAGAGCCAATGCTGACAAGGTTGCGGTGCGGGTGATTGATCACGGAATCGGCATTCCGCAAGACGATATAAGCAGCGTTGGCAACAAATTTTTTCGCGCCAAAAACACACTTTCTGTTTCAGGAACAGGAATTGGACTTTATTTAACAAAATATTTCGTTGAATTACACGGTGGAAATGTTTTAATAAAGAGTAAAATAAATATGGGCACATCAGTAACCGTAATTTTGCCACGCAATTAATTGTAAAATGAAAAAATTTTTAACGATTTCACTAGCTTCAATTATGCTTCAAGCCTCAATGGCAGAAGCTCAAGAAGACAAACAATATCCCTATGTTTCTGGTCAGATTTTGTCGGAATTTAAAACTGA
>CAYPUN010000028.1:2123-8684 GCA_964413985.1 uncultured Rickettsia sp.
GGCTATTATCAAAACGATGATATGAAGGCTTTTTTTGGGAAATTTAACCCAACCTTTGCCACGCTTTATCGCAAAAGCAAGAGGATCGGCGTGTTTTTAACCGACTTCACTGAAGATTATGAATTGCGCGAAAAAATCGGTGGTGGCGTTGCGGCCATGCTTGAAGATAGCGAAATCACCTTCAACACATTTTTTAATGACCCCACAGGTTTAAGCGGCAGTGCGCTAAAAAATCGCGGCACCGAAAGAGCCAATAACGGCATTGCCGGCAACACTTCCAGCCTCTCATCTTATAGCGCAACAATGGAAGGACAAAACTTGTTTGGCGTCGAAAATTTATTTTATAACATTGGCTATCGCAGCCTTGGCGTAAAAAACAATGGCAGCAACAAGCGCGAAACTGGCTATACTTTAAACTTAGAATATCTCGAGAAAATTACGCAAAACACTTCGCTGATTCCAATTATGGAATATGTCAAAATTGCCAATTTCACTGGACTTGAAGGCAGAAATGCCGAATACAAAACATTTGGTTTAATTGGAAAATATAGCGCTTGGTCGGCAAGTTTAATTTCTATCAAACGCAATATTGACAAAAACTATCTTGGCTCTAACAGCAATGACTCGCAATTGCAATTTACTGCTGGTTATAAATTTACCAACAACCTTGCAATTGACGTCAGCCGTATGAATTTGAAAGAGGATGGCCACAAAGCCTCAATGGTCGGCATCATGTTTAGCTATCTTTACAAATTTTAATGATACCACTAATAAGCCTAGCCAATTTTAATGCTATAAGCCTTGCTTCCTCTGGGTTGATGAACTCGCCTTTGGTGCACCATTTTGTTGGCCATGAAATTTTGCATGTTTTTTTCAGTTTGGTGAAAGGTCCAAAAGGCAAAAGACTTTCGCGTTCGCAGCGGCGCAAACTTTTAAATCGGCGCAGAAGATGGTTTACAGACAATATCGTGATGCATCACAAAAGGCTGCATGATCGCAATCGCGAAGTGGTGGTGTCATCAGCAAGAACAAGATCTTTGGCGAAGAAATTAGCTGCCGGAACAACTCCAGAAAAGGCCGCGCCGCGCAAATGGCGTGACCGCGTTGACACCAGAGATCGCGGACTTTCGATTCGTGGCCGCGTTGAAGCCAGAAGATCAAGGGCTCGCAGCAGGTGGTTAAGTGTTGCCGGCACCTCTCATTCTTTATAAATCCGTTCTCAAAACTTCAAGCTATAATTTATCATCACAAAGCGCACATCCTTGGCACTCTTCACATTTCCCGCTTCTTTGATGTTAAGAAAATTCACACTAAATTGCGTAAAATTATTTAGATTTTTGGCATAAAATAATTCGAAATCTTGCTCTTTGCCTTGCGGTTTGAGTGAGATGTTGTCGGTGTAGCGCAGCACATTGCCACTTGCGTCAACTGCAATTGGCACGTCAACTTTAACACTGCCAGAATAGACGCGAAGCGGCTGGCTGTATAGCACGCCAAGCCCGCCACCAAACACGTCATCATTCACTAATCCAAGCGCCGCGGCTTCACTTTTTATATTTTGATATTCGCGAAATATGCCAAAATTATTGCCCGCAACTTTGCTAAATCCACGCGAAAAATTGCTAATCAAAGAAAAGCTTTTATAGATATTTTGCATTGCTGCAATTTTAAAATAAGAAGTTGTCGCACCACCGCCCGACTCAAATGCGCCAACGCCACGCGAGTTTAGAAAATTATTGTTAAATTCATTCAATCGACCAATTGATAATGCTAAATTTGTTCTTGTTGACGGCCTATAATTAAAATTAAAATCTGAAATTTGATTTTGCTTCAAACCTTGCAAAGCTATGCCAGAAGTGCCGTTATAAGATGTTTGATGCGAGAAATTTAATTTTAATTTGTTGTTAAAAAATTTCTGCTGCCATGCAATTTGATTGAAATTTTTATTCACATTGCCACTTTGATAAGGGCTGGCTATAAAGGATTGATAAGGGTTGGCGGCCAGTGAATTAATTGAAATAAAATTAAAATTATTTTCATTTTCAAAAACTAAATTTTTAATTTCATCAACATTAAATGCAAAAATTAATTGTGATTTTTTGTTAAAATTTTGGCGCAAAGCAAAACCATTGCCAGAATTTAAAACTTCATCTTGCCTTGATTTGTCTAGTGTCATCAGCTTTTTTCCAATGTCGCTATATGATTTCATTTGCACTTTTATTTGCGTGGCAAAAGGTGAGTTTTTGTCATTCATCGCACCAAAAGACAATGGCAAAATATTGGTTTTATAATTGTTGGCAATCATCACACTGCCAATATTGCTTGAGGTTGTGGCATGGGCTGAAGCACTGATTTTGCTGGCTAGAGAAGCCTTATAATCGCGACCATATTCATCAAAAAATATTGCATTTTGCAAAGCTGGCGCAACATTTTGCGCAAAAGCATCGCCAAAAATTGGATCAGCTGCAAAAGATGACGAACGCAAGTCGTAGCTGGTTTGCGAAGCTTTATTGCCATAATTAAAACTATTCGAACCCTGCGCCTGCACTGCCGCATAAAGGTTTAGCATGCCATAACCATAGGTTGTGTCTTTGCCTGCAGCGCCCAAATCGGTTGCGGTTTTTAGCAAAATATCAGCAACTTGCGGCGCGGTTAACAAAGGCCAAGCCGCTCGCAGCACGGCTGCAGCTCCACTCACATGCGGCGCTGCCATTGATGCCCCTGAAAGTGTTGCATATTTTTGACCATTTGCGCCAACGCCCGCAATTGTATTTGTGTCTGACGAAGCGGCATAGATATTGACTCCGGGAGCAACCAAACAATATCCAGAAGCGATGCCGCAAATATTACTAAAATCGGCAATTTGCAAATCTTGATCAACCGCAGCAACTGCCAAAACATATCCCGCCAAATCATTGTTGTTGGCAAAAAGCGCCGGCTTTGCGGGCTTGGGCTTACTCAAATAAGCCGAATCGCCACCGCCATCACCGGCATTGTCAGCGTCATTTCCAGTTGCAGCAACAAATAAAATATCATTGGTTTTGGCGATATTTAGCGCTGCAATCACGGCGCGATCCGAAGAGTTGGTGCCTGATGGAGTGCCGTTATAGCTGGTGTAAGAGCCATATTTCCAACTTGCGTTAATTACTTTCACACCCTCAATTGCGGCCGAGCCAGAAATTCCCGTATCAATTGCAGCTTCACTTCCCGCATCATTAAAAATATCAGCAATCACCAAATTTGCATCATGCGCAACACCTTTAATGCCGCTGCCATTTTCTACGCCAGCAGCAATTGAGGCTACGTGCGTGCCGTGTCCCTCGGTATCAGAAATATCATTTGTGTTATAAAAATAATTGTAATTGACATCGGCGTTTAAATTGCCAGCAATGTCAATGTGATTGGCTTGCGCGCCTGTGTCGGTGATGGCAATTGTGACGCCCTCACCTGCGACTGTTTTGTTGTTTTTGGCAAGAGCTGCGTAGGCCTCAGCGGCGTGAATCGCTTCAAGTCCCCATTGTGCGTTATATTCTGGAGTGCGATAAATATTGGCTTCATATGAGCTGACCATCCAAGGGGAATCTGGCGCTGGAGGGCTGGAACCGCCGCCAGAGCTGCCGCCAGAAGATGCTGGGCTGGATGATCCCCCTCCACCTCCGCCGCCACCTCCAAGGCCGCCAGCGGCTACGGCCGTAACAGTAATAATAATAGCAATGATCGCAAACATTCGTGGTGAAAAAAAATCTTGGGTTTAAAAATAGTATAAAGAAATTGCTGTGTTTAAAAATAGCGATTTCAGAAATTTTATATAAAAACATATTTTATATAAAAATAATTCTGCTTTTATTGTAAAAAATTATTCTAATTTTTCAACTAAAACTTTAAACGATAGTTAACCAAGCCTAGGCGGGCGTTGTTTCCCTTTATGTTTCCCAGATCTTTACTGACTATAAAATTGAAGCCAACAAAAGAATTTTTGTCTAGATTGCGGCTGTAATATAACTCAAAATTTTGCTGCTTGCCTTGCGGAACCAAAGACACATTGTCGCGATAGCGCGTGACATTGCCGGCGTTGTCGCGGGCAATTGGAATGTCGATTGTGGCCGTGCCAGAATAAACTCGAAGTGGCTCGTTATAAAGTGCGCCAATTTTTCCACCAAGAATTTGATCGGCCACCAAACCAATGGCGGCGCTTTGGCTGCGTATGTTTTGATAATCGCGAAAAATACCAATCGCATTGCCATTTGCCTGCGTCACACCTTGCGAAAAACTTGCAATCATCGACACATTTGCAAACAAATTTTTATTCGCCAAAATTTTAAAGTATGAAGTTTTGCTATCGCCTCCCGACTCAAACGCACCAAAGGCTTGCGAGTTTAGAAAATTATTGTTGAACTCGTTTAAACGACCCAAAGAAAGCGCAAAATTTGTGCCTTTATTTGGCGCATAAACAAATCCAAAATCACTAATTTGATTGTTGCGCACACGGTCTTGAGACAACAAAGACGAGCTTTGATAAGATGTTTGATAAGAAAAATTCAAGTGTAATTTTTCACTAAATAATTTATGTTCAAAAAATAATTGATTGAATTTTGTGCTGGCTCCTTGCGTGTTTTGCAAATTATTTAAAGAGCTGCTAACGAAGTATTGGTAAGGGTTTGAGGCAATTGAAGAGGTGGAAATAAATCCGGTGCTGTTAAATTTTTCGGCGTTGATGTTGGTGATTTCGTCAACATTAAATGCGAAAGCAAAACGATTTTTATTGTCGATATTTTGCGCGAAGGAAAAACCGCTCGAGTCTTGCAAATCATTGCTTTGTGATGATTTGTCAATATTGGAAAATTTCTCTGCCATATCATTTGCAAAAGATTTTATTTGCAAATTTAAGCGCGAAGAGCTTGCACCATTTTGGCCAAAATTTAAAGGTAATGAATTAAATTTATAGTTGCTGAGCAGCGCGTTTCCTGCATTGCCGCTAAAAGCATAATTTGGCTTGTTGCTGATTCTTTGATCCAAAAATGCTTTATAATCGCGACCATAATCATCAAAGAATATAGCATTTTGTAGAGCTGGAGCCACGTTTTGCACAAAAGCATCACCAAAAATTGGGTCAGTTGAAAAAGATGATTGGCGCACGTCATAGCTGGTTTGCGACACGCTTTCGCCATAGCTATAGCTGTTTTGCCCTTGTGCCTGAACCGCCTCATAAAGATTGAGCATGCCATGACCATAAACAGCGTCAACACCAACATCTCCCAAATCCCTTGCTGTTGTAAGCAAAATATTTGAAACCTTATCTGCCGTTAAAAATGGCCAAGCGCCAAATATAACCGCCGCCGCTCCCGTAACATGAGGTGCTGCCATTGATGTTCCTGAAATTGACATATATTTGCTACCATTAGCTCCAACGCCGCCATATAAGTTAGTATCTGATGAGGCCCCAAAAATACCAACTCCAGGAGCTGCTAAACAATAATTTTTTGATACTCCGCAACTATTACTAAAACTAGCGAGATTTGAGTTAATATCGACCGCAACAACGGCCAAAACAAAGCCATTTAAAGATGCATTAGCGGCCAAAGAAGCTGGATTGTTGGCATTGGCAGCGCTAGAATTGCCTGCAGAAGCCACAAAAAGCACGTCATTGTTTTTTGCAAAAGTCACTGCATCAATTGTTGCTTGTGGGTTGGAGGTGCTGTTAGTTCCAAAGCTAGCGTTAATAACTTTCACATTTGACATTGTGGATGAAGAGGCGATGGCATTATCAGTGCCTCCAAGCGAAACGGAAATAGGGTTTCCATTCACATCATATGAGATGCAACAAAATGTGTCAGAAACAACAATTGTTGAATCATAAGCAACGCCGTGCATTCCCGCGCCATCGGCCACCCCAGCTGCAGTTGAAGCAACATGAGTGCCGTGCCCAACCGTATCATTAATATCAAATCCATTGTTATAATAGTCGCGATTGACCGACTGCCCATCAGCAACACTAACCGCCGCGCTTAAATTTGCCGAAATTTCTTGGTGATTCGCCTGAATTCCACTGTCAACAATTGCCACCGCAACGCCGTCACCCGCAATAGTTTTTCCATTTTTCGCAAGCACCGCATAAGCCTCGGCAGCATGAATTTTTTCAAGGCCCCATTGATTATCATATTCGGCAGTGCGATAAACATTGGCTTCGGCAGTTGTTATAGAGTTGAGCCACGAAGTGGTGCCACCTCCGCCTCCGCCGCCAGATGAGCCACCCGACGAGCCTCCAGATGAACCGCCACCGCCACCTCCACCTCCTCCACCCCCACCGCCGCAGGAGCAAAGAATTAATAAAACCAGCAACAAATATGGGCTTTTCATGTGTAATTAATTTTTATTAGGTGATTAAAAATAATTTTTCTATAGCGCGATCAATTGTTGCAAAAACTTCTAAAAAGCCGCGATCCCCGCCATAGTAAGGATCAACAACTTCATCATTCCACAAATTTTCTGTCTCACAAAATTCTAAAAATAATTTTATTTTGTGATGATATTCGCTAGGAGCGCGCGAAATAAGGCGCGAAA
>CAYPUN010000028.1:8784-13038 GCA_964413985.1 uncultured Rickettsia sp.
AATAATTTTATTTTGTGATGATATTCGCTAGGAGCGCGCGAAATAAGGCGCGAAACGTGACTACGATCCATTCCCAAAATCAAATCAAATTCCGCAAAATCTTTTTTTGCAATTGGACGCGAAAAAATTCCTGAAAAAGAAATTCCTTGTTCAGCGCCGACCTTTGCTGATCTTGAATCCGCAGCCTGCCCTTGATGATAAGAATCCGTTCCCGCCGAATCAAAGAAAAACCCATTTTCCTTTTGATAAATTTTTGCCTTATGGCGCGCAATCGCATGGGCTGTTGGAGAGCGACAAATATTTCCCGTGCAAACAAAAAGAATTTTTTTCATTATTTTCTAACTTTTCGTGGCAAAGCAAAAAACACATTCTCAACAATGCCGTCCATGTCTTGCACCACCACATCGTCAGTGGCAATTGATTTTATTTTCGCAATCACCTCTTGCACCAAAACCTCTGGCGCCGAAGCTCCCGCGGTTAGTCCAATATTTTTTACGCCCCCAAACCAAGCAGAATCAATATCTTGCGCGCCGTTGATCAAATAAGATGGACGACCACATTCTTCACCCAAATCTCGCAAGCGATTAGAATTAGAGCTGTTTTGCGCCCCAATCACCAACAAAATATCAACCTTATTTGACAATTCACGCACCGCATCTTGACGATTTTGCGTGGCATAGCAAATGTCTTTTGTAGCAAGCCCAGCTTGCATTTGCGGAAATCTTTTTTCCAAAACATCGACAATTTTTTTAGTATCATCCACACTCAAAGTTGTTTGCGTCACATAGGCAATTTTCTCTGGATGCTTGATTTCAACGGTTTTGGCATCATTTTCGTCAGTCACCAAAATCACCTGTTTCTTCACACGCCCGCTAGTGCCTTCAACTTCGGGATGTCCTTTATGTCCAATCAAAATAATTTCATAATCATCATCTTCATATTTTTTTGCCTCACGATGAACCTTGCTCACCAAAGGGCACGTGGCATCAATCACATCAAGGCCGCGCGCCAATGCATCTTCTTCAACTTTATCCGAAACTCCATGCGCCGAAAAAATTACAATCGCATCTTTTGGAATTTGAGTCACTTCGTCAACAAAGATCGCGCCCTTCTGCCGCAACGACTCAACCACATATTTGTTGTGCACAATTTCATGACGCACATAAATTGGCGGCCCAAATTTTGCTAATGCTCTTTCAACAGTTTCAATTGCACGAGTGACACCAGCGCAGAATCCGCGCGGCTTTGCCAGAATTATATTCATTTCAAATTATTTTTTATTGCCAAAAATATTCCTAAATTTTTTAAAACCAATTTTTTCTTGCGCCAAAAAATTGCCAATTTTTCTTTACAATTTTTGCCATATTTTAATTGCACCGCAACCGTCTCCAGCCTTTGTTTAAGGGTCAATGACGATGACACGCTATCACCATAACTACCATTAAAAACCGCAATAATATTGACCGGTGCAAATTTATATTGCCCACTTGCAACCAACGCCATGTTGAACTCATAATCCATTGTATAGCGATTATTTTCGTTAAATTTGTGGCTCTCAAAAATTTTGCGACGATAATAAAAAGACTCTCCCGACCCAATTGGGCAGTGCTTTATCAGGTTGCGCTTCGTCATCATAATTTGCGCACTCGCGTCAAAAGAAGAATTTATTCCCGCAGTATAAGAATTAAAATACAACACATCAAATTCTGCATTCATTTTCACATAATATGCAATGCCAGAAAAAAAATCTTTATGCAAAAAATCATCAGCACCCAAAAAGCCTATCAAATCGCCAGTGGCGTGCTTCAAAGCTAAGTTTCTGCCATGCGAAATTCCCGTGTCAGATTCTTTAATCCACTTGACAAATTGCGGAAATCTTTCTTGAAAATTGGCAATAATTTTGTGGCTGTCATCGGTTGATTTTCCATCAAAAATTACCAATTCTTTATCGTCATAATCTTGCGCCAAAAAAGACTCTATCGCCTTTTGCAAATATTTGCCGCCATTAAAAGAAGGAATTATAACCGAAATTTTCATTTATTTTTACTTTAAATATATGACAAAAGATTTTATAATACCATTTCCCATTTTTAAATAAACAATGGCGAAATATTTTTAATTTTAAATTTAGTTTAAAGCCGCAGATTTATCTAGATAAATCAAGGGTTTAAACTAAAGATTAAAATTAACAAATACGTAAGTCATTGTTTATTTAAAAATGGGAAATGGTATTATATCAAAATTATAGCCACTTTGCAAAATAATCTATTAGTTTTATACAAATGAGCGAACAAAAAAAATCTAAACAAAACGATAAAACCCCACAAACCACGGGTCATGACTGGGATGGCATTCAAGAATATAACGTTCCCGCACCGCGCTGGTGGCTGATTGTGTGGATTATCTGCATCGTCTGGTCTTTTGGCTATTGGTTTTTTTATCCAACTTGGCCAACTTTTTCTGGCAATTCAAAAGGCTCACTAAACTGGACACAGCAATCGCAATTGGCCGAAAGCCAACAAGAAATTGCCGCGCGCAAAAATGTTTATCTTGAAAAATTTTCAAAAGCTGATTTTGCCACAATCAAAAAAGATCCACAATTGATGGAATTCGCCCTCAATTCTGGCCGCATTGCCTTCAAAGAAAATTGCGCCGCGTGCCATGGCACTGGTGCTGCAGGCGGCAAAGGCTTTCCAAACTTAAATGACGATGATTGGATTTGGGGCGGAAAAATTGAAGATATTTATCAAACTCTTTCTTATGGAATCCGCTCAGCCCATGAAAAAACTCGCTTCTCACAAATGCCTTCTTTTGGCCTTGATCAAATTTTGAAGAGAGATGAAATCGTTGCAGTTTCAGAATATGTGATGTCGCTATCTGGCCTCGCACCATACAACAAGCAAGGTGATGCCGTGTTCAAAGCAAATTGCGTTGCATGCCATGGCGCAAATGGCAAAGGTGATCGCAAGGTTGGAGCCCTCAATTTAACTGACTCCATCTGGCTTTATGGCAACGAAAAATCTGACATAATTTATAGCGTAAGCTATTCAAGAGCTGGCGTGATGCCTTATTGGAAGGGTCGTCTCGACAATGACACCATCAAAGCCTTGTCGCTTTATGTTCATTCACTTGGCGGCGGAGAATAATTATGTTGATTGGCTTTGAAGCAATAAAATCAACCATTCTCGAGTCATACAAAAACAACAAACTTCACCACGCCACCCTTTTTTATGGCAAAAAAGGGATCGGCAAAGCCACTTTTGTCAAAGCTTTAGCGCTTGAAATCCTTGCAAGTCAAAGCTATGATAAAATCTCTGGCAAAATCTCTGGCACAATCTCTGGCACACACCACCCCGATTTGTTATTGATTGAAAAACAAGAAGGCAAACGCGATATTGTCGTTGATCAAATCCGCAAAATCAGCGAATTTATCAACCAAACTTCAGCAATTTCAAAAGACAAATTCATCGTCATCGACGCCGCAGATGACCTCAACCGCGCCGCCTCAAACGCCTTGCTAAAAATTCTCGAAGAACCGCACCAAAACAATTTCCTAATTTTAATCTCACACAACCCAAGCAAACTTCTGCCCACAATAAAATCACGCTGCCAACTCATCAAAATCAACGACCTCACCAGCGAAGATTTCACCAAAATTTTATCACAAAATATTTTAAAATTCTCACCGCAAGAAACCAAAATCCTCAGCGAAATGTGCGACAACTCGCCAGCCCGCGCCATCGACATTGGCCGCGACTTAATCGAATTTTATGAGTCATTTTTAAACTCAATAAAAACCAAAAAATTAAGCGACGAAATCCTCGCCCAAATTGCCGATAAAAATTTTAATTTTGAAATTTTTTGCGAAGTAATAACTTTTTTCTTCCACCGTTTAAGCCTTTATAAAACAGGTCAAAGTGAATATTTTATTTTTGACGAAAAAGAAGTTTTCGCAAAGCTGAGCGAAACAATGAGCACTGAAAAAATATTCGATCTAAGCAGCGCTGCAGCCGCCGAAATGGCAAAAGTAAACTCACTAAACCTCGACAAAAAACTGATGCTGGTGAATGTTTTTAACAGAATTGAGTGTCGTATTTAAAAATAGCTTGAGAAATATTTGCGTAGCCCCGCTTAGCTTTTTTTAAGCCGACGAGGCTTAAAAAAAGGTTGCCGTAGGGGCGTAGTAAATATTTCTCAAACTATTTTTAAATACGACAAGACGGATCTAAAACCTATTCTTCCTCATAGCAAGAA
>CAYPUN010000029.1:0-9638 GCA_964413985.1 uncultured Rickettsia sp.
TTTGATTGGCGGCGCCGGTAATGATACCGTGATAGGCGGCAATGGCAATGACACAATTTTGGGTGACACAGGAATTGACCAAATTGATGGTGGTGCGGGCAGCGACTATATCTATGGCGGCGCGGGCGCAGATTTGCTAAACGGCAATGAAGATAATGACCAAATCAAAGGTGGTGCGGGTGACGATTTGATCAATGGTGGCGCGGGCGCTGACAGGCTTTATGGCGAAACAGGCAGCGACAAAATTTTTGGCAATGATGGCAATGACGAAATTTTTGGCGGATCAGGCGGTGACGTGATTGAAGGCGGCACAGGTGATGATGTTCTTGATGGCGGCGCAGAAAACGACATTTTGATTGACGGCGCAGGCTCCGACACGCTTGACGGCGGCGCAGGCAGCGACATTATAATTTTAACCAAAGAAAATCAAGCCAGCAGCATCGACACCATAAAAAATTTCAACAAAGACGAAGATAAAATTATTCTCAAAGTAAATTATCAAGCACCAATTAGCTTTGCGGATGTTCAAGCGGCGATGGTGCAAAACAACAATGATGTAGAAATTTCGCTAGATAACGGTCAAAAAATAATCATCAAAAATTCTTTGATTGCCGATGTGACCGCGAACAATTTTCAAATTGGGTTAAGCGGTGGCGCGAGCAATGACATACTTTTTGGCACCAATGGCGAAGATATTTTGTTTGGCGATGAAGGTGATGACAAAATTTATGGCGGCGATGGCGATGATGAGCTTTGGGGTGGCGCGGGCTCTGACGAGCTTTATGGCGAAGCAGGTGACGATATTTTGCGATATGAGGCCGATGGAAAATATATCGAACTCACCACCTCGTCTTATGAAAAAGAACACACTTGGTATCACAACACCGCTTGGGGAAGCTTCTCAGAATATCGTTATATCGATTTTTATTTTGACGCCGATGGCAACAAAATTGAGCAAGTGCCAAATTTGGGCACATATATCGTTGGCGATGAAATTGCCGCAAACAAAGATGTTTTTGTGGAAGGCGGCATCATAACCTCAGCCAGCACAGCTTATAGCGATCGCTTGGTTTATGATGATGGATATCGCACTCGCCCATCGGTCAATGACGGCCATGTTGGCGCCTTGGCAGAATTTGCGGGGAACCAATGGAATGATCGAGTTGGAAGAGTTTATCAAACTGGCTATGACGCAATAATTTCTAGCATCTTCAAAACCAAAAATTTCTACAACTCATCACTCACCGACATCACAGGCTATAACCGCACCTTCGACAAATTTGACGGCGCATCGGGCTATAACGTGATTTTGATGACTGAAGGCGATGATTTGCTCGCGCTTGATGATCCAACTTCGCCAAATGGCAGCGCCGAAGCCGGAAGCGCTACAACGCCAAGGGTTTCTGGCATATCAGTTGTTCATGCAGGAGCCGGCAATGATATTATAAATTTCTCTACGCAAAAATATTCTTATGGAAATTTGATTGCCTATGGTGGCACGGGCGATGACAAAATATGGTCTAACGCCGGCAATGATGAAATTTTTGGCGATAGCGGAAATGACGAAATTTATTCTGGTGCAGGCAATGACAATTTGGTTGGTGGCGGTGGCGACGATGTGATTTATGCGGGCACAGGCAATGATTCAATTGAAGGCGGCGCAGGCAGCAATCAACTTTTTGGTGAAGATGGCGATGATGTTTTTGTTGGTGGCAGTGGCGTTGATGCAATCAATGGTGGTGCAGGCTCAGACACTGTTTCTTATGCAAATTCAAATGCTGCAATTACTATCAATTTGGCCACCAATGCTGTTGCTGGAGGTGATGCGGCGGGCGATACAATCACCGCAATTGAAAACATCACAGGCTCTGCTTTCAATGACGCAATTGTTGGCAATGACAGCGCAAATATTTTAAACGGCAACAATGGCAATGATGCGCTCAGCGGTGGCGCGGGTGCAGACGTTTATGTTTATAACCAAAATAGCGGCACCGACACTATCACAGAATCTGGTGCAGCAGAATCTAGCGGGGCAGAATCAGAATCTGACACAATCGAATTTGCCAACACCATAACCGCCGCCAACCTCACATTTGCAACGCTTGGCAACGATTTAGAAATTCAAGTTGGCGCCAACGCCGCAAATAAAATTATTCTAAAAAATCAAATTTCTGGCGATGCAAAAGTTGAAATTTTAAAATTCGCTTCAGGCTCTACAACATTGTCCTCAAGCAATCCTCCTTTAAACGAAATCAACATTTCTAATAAATTTTTTATTATCAACGAAGATCAGCCACTTGCTTTTGAAAATCCGTTTGAACCAGCGCCTGAAACGGCGCCAGAAGACACGCAACAAGAACGCAGAAGAATTGAAGCCAGTGCAAATTTTGGCAGCGTGATTTTTGACGAAGCCATCAATCGCTTTGTTTATAACGGCGCACAAAATTTTCACGGCATTGACGAAATAACTTTGCGCGAAGAAAATGGTGAAGAAAAAAAATTGGTTGTTTTTGTCAATGGCGTCAACGACGCGCCAATTGGCGATGTGGCCAACAAAGAAGTAAAAGTTGAAGAAGAATTTCGCATCAATATCAAAGATTATATCAGCGATGTTGATAATGACAATTTGCAATTTTCTCTCAAGCTTAAAGGCTTCAACGCCCTGCCCGACTGGATCAGCTTTGATGCGCAAACAGGAATTTTATCCGGAAAATCTGGCCGCGATGGCAAATTAAATTTCACCATCACCGCCACAGATTCAAGCGGCGCAAGCGTTGTCGATGATTTTCAAATCAAAATTTCTCGCGACATTGCCGATGATATGATTCCAAAAACTCCCATCGCCGAAATAGACGGCACCAACTCTTCCGACGTTTTGTTTGCCAGCGCCAACTCTTGCGACATAATAATGGCAGGCGACGGCAACGACATCATCAACTATACCAAAGACCAAACTTGGCAAGAAATTGGCAACACAGTTTATAATGCGTGGAACATTTATTCTGGCGACATCATCACCGTGACTGGCAAAGCCAGATCGTTTGACGCCTTTGACGGCGGCACTGGATATGACATTTTGAACCTCACCGACGAAAACGACGCCATGTTTTTGGACGACACAATCGTCAGCAACATTGGCGACATTGCAAAAATCAGCTCAATTGAAGAAATCAACGCTGGCGCGGGTGACGACGTGGTCGATTTGACTTCACTCACTTTTGTTTATGACGATGTTGTCATCAATGGTGGCGCAGGCAAAGATGTGCTGTGGTCTGGTGCAGGTGACGATATTTTAAACGGCGGCGATGGTGATGACAATTTGCAAAGCGGAATTGGTGACGATGTTGTCAGTGGTGGCGCGGGCGATGATATCATCAAAACTTATGATGGTGATGATTTTGTCAATGGCGGCGAAGGTGCTGATCAAATCACTGGCGGCAAGGGTTTGGACCAGTTTATTTATACCACCCTCACCGATTCAACATCAACAGCATCGGATTTGATTTTGGATTTTATCAGAGGTGAGGATAAAATAAAATTGAGTGGGCTTGGATTTTCTTCGATCTCGCAAGGCCTTGACAGCAATCATGCAGCGCATGGTTTAGAATTTTATTTCGACGCAAACCACAACACGATAATCGACGATCCAAATTCTGATTTTGCGATAAAATTGAGTGGAGAAATTGCGCTTAGCAACAGTGATTTTATTATATAAAAATTCTAACCCTCGCAGATAAAGGCCTCACAAGCCTTTATCCACCGCAACCTCACGCCAGCCTTGCATTTTCAAATCGATCATCATAAAATAAAAATCCCAACCCAAGAAAAACCAACTCAATTTTTTTTAAAAAACATGAAAAATAAAAAACTATTAACCTTAGCCATCCTTCTTGGCGCTGCAACCACCAATATCGCAACAGCAAAAGAAACTTATGACAATCGTTTATATATCGCACCAAGCCTTTCTTATATGCGTTTAGACGCCGACAGACTTTCTGCAAAAAATGGCTACGGAGCCGCTCTGGGTCTTGGCAAAGCAATTGACCAAAACATAAATTTGGAAGCAAAAGTTCTTTATAATCATTATGGCGAAGGTCGTTCAAACGAGCAATGGAACAATCTTGGCGCCACTGCTGATTTGCAATATTATTTCTCAAGAGAAAAAATAGCGCCATATGCCGTGATTGGCGCAGGTGCAATGCAAAGCTTCACCGATGGCAAAACAGCTCTTGGCTTTATCGCCGAAACAGGCTTTGGTCTTGCTTATAAAATGAACGACAATTTAACATTGCGCGGCGATGTGCGTTATCGTTACAATCAAAATTTCAACAGCAAATTGAGCACCAACAACTCTGCCTATAACGACGCCGTTGTAAATCTTGGCATCGTGATTCCTTTTGGCGCGTCAGTTGTTGAATCTATCAAAGCCGTGTCGTTTGACAATCAGCCTTCTGACAACACTTTCACAACCGCTCAAATCATGGGATTCGCCGTCAATTCTTCAAAACTTAATTCTTCAAACCAAGAAAGTTTAGACGAAATTGCACAAAAAGTGATTGCCGACAAAAGAGATTCTGTCATTGAAGCTAACGGCCACGCCAGTAGCGAAGGAAGCTCTGCAAGCAATATGACTTTGTCACAAAAAAGAGCAAAATCGGTTGCTGCATATCTCAAAAGCAAAGGCGTGTCTAAAAAAATAATCACTAAAGGTTTTGGTGAAGACAAGCCAATTGCCGACAACGCAACTGAAGAAGGAAGACAAAAAAATCGTCGTGTTGAATTGATTATAAAATAATTAAATCACTCGCTATATCTCTCTTTATAGGGGCTGGATTGGCTTCAAAAGCCACTCCAGCCCTATTTTTTTATCCCCAAAAAAAACTCACCTCAAATAATCATAAAAAAATTACTTGCAAATCTTTTTTTCAACAATATCTTCAAAAATGCAAAAATGGTTTTTTTTGCGACAAATTGACAACTTAAAAGAATATCTTATGCCAAATACAAATACTAATTTCAACGGCTCTCCAATCGTAGATCGCATTTCTGGAAGCACAGGCAATGACACAATTCGCACTGGCGCGGGCAATGATGTTGTCAATCTAAATTTAGGCGGAGAAGATGTGGCTGATCTTGGCGATGGCAACGATACATTTATAGTTCAAGGCAATGGATATTTAGGAAACGACACAGTTACTGGCGGCGCTGGCAACGACACATTTGAAATTGATTTTTCTCCATTAAACCCACAAATCTACACACTCACAATCACAGATTTTGATCAACTAAACGATAAACTTTATATCAACACAGCAGGTTTTGCAAATCTAACATTTGCAGATTTGCAAATCAATCAAGTTGGCAATAATGTTGAAATAAGCTTAAAAAATTCTCAAACCAAAAGAGTTGTTATTGAAAACGCTTCTGCAGTCTATTTTCATCAAGACAGCGTTGTGTTCAAAGTTCCACCTTTTTTGGCACAACCAACTACTGGTGATGACACAATCGATAAACGCGATGGCGACTACACTTTGGACGCCCTTGCTGGCAACGACAAAATATCTACTGCAGGCAGTGGCGATCACACAATATACGGAAATGATGGCGATGACGCACTAACCGGCGGCGGCGGAAATGACAGACTTTTAGGTGACGCAGGCAACGATGCTGTTCGCGATTATGCTGGCAACAACCACCTTGATGGAGGTGATGGCGATGACTATGTTGCTATAGTTAAAAATGGCGCTGTCAATTTTAGCGCTACAAACACATTAAATGGCGGCATTGGCAACGACGTAGTTTTTGCTGAAAATGGTGGCCACAACACATTATATGGCGATTTAGGAGACGACACTTTAATTTCAGCCGGCGGATTGCTAAACGATCTTTATGGTAATGATGAAACTGACAATTTCTTTGTTGTTGCATCTAGCGATTATCAAACTGACAGCAACGGAGCTATAATTCCAAGCACAACCGTAATACACGATTTTAACCCACAGGGAGGCGAAACCTTAACTCTTCAAAAATTTTACAACCTTAAATTTAACAGCTTAAGCGATTTTTTAAACAGCAACATGGTTTATCAAGATGGTGCTGACGTGGTGATAAATTTTGAAAAACAAATCATACGCCTTTTAAACGTTCAACTAGATCAATTAAATGAAACCAATTTAATCATTGAAAACCCTGACATTGACTATGAATATTTATATCAATACAACCTTGCTACTGGCGAATATTTGATTGATGGTGATTTTGCACAAAAAGCTGCTAGCAATCAAAGCTATGCCAATTGGATGGGCTCTGCGGTTGAGCTTGCAACCAACAACGAAACACCAACAACTTTTGACGTTGCACACAACAAAATCAACATTTCGCAAGCAAGCCAAATCACAAATTTTGCTGATTTGCAAATCACTCATTACAACATTCCACAAACTGATGGAAGCACACAAGACTTCACATTGATTAACCTTGGAAATGGCGCGTTTGTGAAGTTGGTTGGCGATTATACTAGCAGCCTAAGCGCCAATAACTTTATTTTTTCATCTGGCCCAGCTTCAATCGCCGCAGAAAACCACGCCCCAATTGAAAACAACGGCAGCGCAACAGATACATTGCAACTATACCAAGACGCTGGCGGCGTGATTCTTGATGTCCTTGCTGATATTTCAGATGCAGATGGTGATGCTCTTTCAATCACCTCTACTTCTTTCAATATCCCAGATGACATTAAGGCAAATTAGCAAGTTATAACCGATGCTAATGGTCGTCAAAAACTTCTATACACGCCAGATGCTGGCAGAAATGGCCCAGACAGCTTCAGCTATACAGTTTCTGATGGCAAAGGCGGCTCAATCACTAAAAGTGTGAACGTTTGGATTAAACCATCTTGGGACAACAGCGCAGTTCAAGGCTCTGACGCAAATGATGATTTGAACGGCAACACTTCAAGCAACGTGATAAATGGTGGCGCTGGCGATGATTCTATCAACGGTGGCGCTGGCGATGACGTTTTGACTGGCGGAGCTGGAGAAGATTATTTAACTGGCGGAGCTGGCAACGATATATTCTCTTTCGCATCAGTTTCTGATTCAAACGAAAATCTTCAAGATTTGATTGAAGATTTTGTCAAAGGCGAAGACAAAATCAACCTTGCAGGACTTGGCCTAAACTTCAATGATTTGCAATTTAGCACCACCTCATCTGGAGACACTCTTGTTCAAGACAAAAATTCTGATTTTAATTTCGCAATAAATGGTCAGGTTAATTTGACAAATAGCGACTTTATTTTGAATCCAAATCAAGCGCCAACTTTCAACGACAACGCAATAACCAAATTGCAACTATACCAAGACGCTGGCGGCGTGCTTCTTGACATTCTTGCTGATATTTCAGATGCAGATGGCGATACTCTTTCAATTGCAGCTGCCAAACTAAATATCACAAACGATATCAAAGCAACTTTGTCAGTTGTCACCGACACTGATGGTCGCGAAAAACTTCTATACACGCCAAACGTTGGCAGAAATGGCCCAGACAGCTTCAGCTATACAGTTTCTGATGGCAAAGGTGGATTGATCACCAAAAATGTTGAGGTTTGGATCAAGCCATCTTGGGACAGCAGCGCAGTTGTTGGCAGCACTGGCAACGATTATCTGCAAGGCAATGCTGAAAACAACACAATCATTGGCAGAGATGGCAATGATGTTCTATTTGGCGGCGCGGGAGCAGATCTTATGTCCGGTGGCGAAGGTAGCGATGTTTTTTCTTTCGACTCGCTTTCTGATTCAATCAGGGCTGCAGGATCTTATCGCGACGAAATGACCCCAGAGCAATTTCAAGCAACATTTGGCAGCATTTTATTTGTGAATAACATTCCATTCTTTACGTTTGACCAATATAACGCAGAATATAGCCAAAAAGTACTCACTCTTCTTGACTCTATCGACAAAATTGCAGATTTCACACAAGGACAAGACAAAATTGATCTTATTGGACTTGGGTTTGATTCTATTGTGCAAAAAAGCGCCGAAAGCTCTGCAGAACACACTTTGCAATATTACAACCTTGTTGGATACACAATTGTAGAAGATCAGCATTCTGATTTCGCTATCGCCTTGATGGGAGAAAACATCCAATTGACCGATAACGATTTTATGTTTCAATAGCTTTTTGCAGGTGAGGATGACTTTGTGAACATCCTCACCTGCCCTACAACCTCAAGCTTTCACACCACTAAAAACCCTCAAAAACCCCTCCTCTATTGACTTTATCATCAAAAAATTGTATAATAGCCACGATTAACGCGGTTTAAACTTATTTGTCACTATCCAAAACAAACCCAACTTTTATTTTATGTTAGTTTTTTTACGATCACTCATTTTTATCGTTTTGCTGCCAAGCCTTGCTGGCGCTGCAAATTTGAAGGATGCCGTTGATATTGCGCAGGCCAACAACCGCAATATCAAACTCGAGAAAATCAAGCTGGACGCCACCAAAACCCTCAAAGGCGAAGCGATGGCTGAGTTTTTGCCAAATGTCAGCGCCAACGCGCAATATGGGCAGCGCAACAGCCATTATAACGGGCAGCTTTATGACAATTCCACCAAGCAAAAAATTCAAGAGCTGAAGGTTGAGCAGCCAATATTTGACGGCTTGCATTCGGTTTCCAAATATCGCGAGGCGGGCTATAAAATTCAATCTGGCGATTCTAAAACAGCGGACAAAATTCAAGAAATTTCTTTTGCAGCGGCGATGAGCTATTGCAACTTGTTTCGCTATCAAGAAATTGTGGCATCTTATGAAGAAATTGCCGCGCTTGGCAAAGAATTTGCCAATTTGGCAGCGCGTCGTCGCAAATTGAAGGTGATTGACAATGCCGAAATCATCAAGCTAAATTATGAGGTTGCGGTTTTGGAAGAGAAACGCCTTGACGCCATAAATCGCTTTAGCAAAGCCAAAATTGAATATCAAAATGTTGTTGGCGAATTGCACACAAATCTCAATCCGCCCGAAGTTTATATTGAAGAATTTGAACCAAACAAAATTTTGCAAGCGGCGCTGATGAACAATCACAGCATCAAATCTTCGCACTATAATTATCTTGCGTCAAAAGCGGCTTATAACGCTGAGAAATCGAATTTTTCGCCCAAGGTTTCTATGACAGCTTCTGCAAGCAAACAAGAAAAAGTGGTTTATCTTAACAACCAAGATTTGAGCTCGCGCTCGGTTTTTTTGAACGTGACTGTGCCGTTTTTTCAAAAAGGTGTAGAATATTCAAGCATGAACAAAGCCAGATATGAGAAGGATGCAGCGCTTGAGGAATATGAAATTGCTAAGCAAAATATTTCTAAAGAAGTGAATCAGGCGCTTGAGGAATATCGATTTTTTTTGGAATCAAGCGAAAGCAATCGCAAGCTTTATGAGCTTGCGCAAGAACGCGCCGAAATTTTTGACAAGAGAATGGCAGCCAAGGTGGAAGACCCAATTGAGGTGATTCGCGCCAAGATTGAAGCCAATGATCGCAAGGTGAATTATATTAATTCGCAAATTGATTTTATTATCACGCATTACAAAATTAAATATTTTTTGGGAGAGATTTAAAATATGTCACAGATCAAGCCAGAGAATAT
>CAYPUN010000029.1:9738-12563 GCA_964413985.1 uncultured Rickettsia sp.
GCTTTTTTGTCGTGCTTTTTGTTTAGTTTTTTTATCAGCATTTTCACACTTGTTTCGTCAATTTATTCGATGCAGGTTTTGGATCGTGTGCTCAGCAGCAACAGCGTTGAGACCTTGATTTATCTCACTATAATTGTTATCGCCTTTTTGGTTTTTCTTGGCATGATAACGCAAATTCGCTCGACAATATTTTTGCATATTTCAAATTGGCTGGACGAAAAATTGGCGCCAATTTTGTTTAACAGCACAATTGAAGCGCAGGGTGCGGGCAAAAATATCAGCAGTCAAAATATGCGCGATTTGCAAACTTTGCGCGGCTTTATTTCGGGGCCAAATTTGGCGGTTTTTTTTGATGCACCTTTTGCGCTGGTATATTTGATTATGATATTTTTTATTCATCCGCTCAACGGTTTTATCACCGTGGTTGGTGGGCTGGTGATGTTGAAGATGGCTTATATAAACGAAAAATCTACTAAAGAATTGATTGAAAAAACCAATCAGCTGCAAGTTGAAAATATGCGCGATTTTGAAATTATTTCGTCAAACTCAGAAGTGATAAATGCGATGGGAATGAAGGGCAATGTGCGCGGCAATTGGCAAAGCGGCAACAACGAATTGCGCAAAGCGGCGGGCGATTTGGCAACTGTGACAAATCACATTTCGGCGATCTCGAAAACTTTGCGCATGGCGCTGCAAACCTTGACAATGGCTTCTAGCGCGGTGTTGGTGATGTATAACAAAATGTCGTCGGGCGGCATTATTGCAACTTCAATTTTGGCTGGCAAAGCCTTGGCGCCGTTTGATTCGGCCATTGGTTTGTGGAAAAGTTTTAAAAGCACAAAAATTGCTTATTTGCGCTTAAATCATGCGCTAAAAAATTATGTGGCTGATAAAGCGAAGATTGAATTGAGTGATTTGAAAGGCGAAATTGTTGTCGACAAATTGATTTATAAAGTTGAAAAATCGGATCGCTTTTTGTTGAAAGGAATTTCGTTCAAGATCAATGCTGGCGAAGTTGTTGGTATCATTGGGCCCACAGGAAGTGGCAAAACAACCTTGGCGCGTTTGTTGGTTGGTGTTTTGAAGCCGCATTCGGGCACAATTCGTCTTGATGGTGCCAATCTTTTTGATCAAGATTTGGAAAAAATTGGCAAGTCAATTGGATATTTGCCGCAAGATGTTGAGCTGTTTTTTGGCGATGCCAAGCACAATATTGCGCGTATGGACAAAGACGCAAATGATGAAGATATTATTAAAGCGGCAAAATTTTGCGATGTGCATGATATAATTTTGTCGCTGCCGCAGGGCTATGAAACCAAGATTGAAAAGGATGCAAGCAATTTGTCGGCGGGGCAAAGACAGCGCCTTGCTTTGGCGCGCGCTTATTATGGCAATGTAAAATTTGTGGTGCTTGACGAGCCAAATTCAAACCTTGACAGTGATGGCGAAACAGCGCTGAACAACACTTTGGCGCGGGCAAAACAAAACAAAATCACAACAATAATCATCACGCACCGAAAGGCTGTGGCTGCGGTTTGCGACAAAATTATGTTGTTGCAAGATGGCGAAATTAAAGCTTTTGATGCAGCAAAAAAAATTATATAATATGAAACACGCTGATAAATCTATTAAATATGGCATGAAAGTTTTGGGCATTTGCGCCCTGCTCTTTCTTGCTTGGTCGGCTTTTTTGCCAATTGAATCTGCGTCAATTGCAGATGGTGTGGTGGTGCTTGATTTTAACAACAAAACAATTCAGCATCTTGAAGGTGGAATTATTGAAAAAATTTTGGTGAAAGAAGGTCAGCTGGTTGAAAAAGACGAGCCGATGCTTTATTTGCATGATATCAGAGCCAAGTCGGAACAGCAAATTGTGCAAGAAAAATTGTGGACGATGGAGCTGCAAAGAGAAAGATTGATGGCAGAAAAAAATAATTCGGCGATCAATTTGGAAAAATTTCTTGCAAAAATCACCAAGGTTTCTGAAGAAAATGATGCGAAGATAAAAGAGATTATCGCCAATCAAAACAAGCTTTTTCATGCGCGGCAAGATAAAAAAAATGGTGATGTAAAAGTGATGGAAAAGAAAATAAAATCGG
Organism: uncultured Rickettsia sp.; assembly: GCA_964413985.1. Taxonomy (GTDB): domain Bacteria; phylum Pseudomonadota; class Alphaproteobacteria; order Rickettsiales; family UBA1997; genus CAMCFD01. The sequence continues at coordinate 11,838 of CAYPUN010000029.1, forward strand.
CGCAAACACGTTTGAAAATTTCGCGCAAAGAATTGGAATCGATAAAAACTTTGGTTGATGAAGGAAACATTTCAGAGCTGCGCGCCCTTGATTTGCAACGCTCTATCACCGAGCTTGAATATGAAGAGCAATCAACAAAATTGCAAATTGTCAATTATCAAAACGAGATTCTTGGCGAGATTATGAAAGAGCTCAAAGAAACTGATGTTGAAATTGTGGCGCTGTCCAATCAACTTAAATCGTCGCAGGATGTGTTGGCAAGATCGGCGATTTTGGCGCCAGTTGCGGGCAAGGTGATGAATATGAAATATCACACAATTGGTGCGGTGGTGCCACCTGCTGGCGAAATTATGAATATTGTGCCGCAAAATGATGAGTTGATTATTGAGGCAAAAATTAAGCCGCAAGATATTGATAATGTTGCGGCGGGCATGAAGGCGAAAATTATGCTAACTGCGTATAAAGGCAAAAAAGTGCCCAAGTTGAATGGTGTGGTGACAAATGTTTCGCCTGATATTATAACCAATGAACAAGCGCATGAAACATATTTTTTGGCGCGAGTGAAAATTGACAAAAAAGAAATTAAGCGCCTGAAAAACAAAATCACGCTTTATCCTGGGATGCCGGCACAAGTGTTTATTATCACTGGTTCGCGCTCGCTGATTTCTTATTTGTTTACGCCAATTTCTGATTCGGCCTACAGGGCGTTTCGCGAGGAATAGTCGC
>CAYPUN010000030.1:0-12046 GCA_964413985.1 uncultured Rickettsia sp.
CAGTTGGTAGAGCACCTGCTTTGCAAGCAGGGGGTCAGGAGTTCGAACCTCCTTGTCTCCACCATTCACACCACAGGTGTGAATCACATCGGTTCACTAATCAAATTTTTATATCAGAATCTTTTTCGGCTTTTTGTTTGCGTCTCTTTTTCTTACTTTTTGTGACGCTTTTAATTTTTGTGCCACAAATTTTTACACCCTGCTTTTAAAGCGCGCTTTATACCAAGCTTTAAACCACGATTTAAACCGCGCTTTATACCCTGCCCTTCAAATTTTTCAACATATCTTCAACCATTTTTGCCAAATCATATTCTGGCTTCCAGCCCCACTGCGCGCGGGCTTGCGAATCGTCAATTGATTTTGGCCAAGAATCGGCAATTGCTTGACGGAAGTCTGGTTTATATTCAATTTCAAATTCTGGAATGTGTTTTTTGATTTCTGCAGCAAGCTGCTCGCAAGAAAAGCTGATAGCGGCGAAGTTGAAATTTGAGTGGTTTTTTAATTGAGCGAAATCGGCTTTGGCAAGCGCGATCGTTCCCCTGATTGCGTCTGGCATATACATCATTGGCAACACTGTGTCAGCTTTGAGGAAGCAAGTATATTTTTTGCGCTTCAATGCTTCATAAAAAATTTCAACTGCATAGTCAGTTGTGCCGCCACCTGGAAGAGTTTTGTAGCTGATTAAACCGGGATAGCGCAAGCCGCGAATATCCATGTTATATTTTTTGACGTAATAGTCGCAGATCAACTCTCCTGCAGCTTTAGACACGCCATACATTGTTTTTGGAAGAATGACAGTTTGCTGCGGAGTGTTGTCGCGCGGGGTTTCGGGGCCAAAAACTGCAATTGAGCTTGGGCAAACAATTTGCTTCACACCCAACTCTCGCGCCACTTCAAGCACGTTGTACAATCCTGTGATGTTGACATCAAAACAAAGTTGTGGGTTCTTCTCGCCAGCAGCAGAAAGGATTGCGGCCAGATGGTGTATCACTTTTACATCATGTTTTTTTATCACCGCCGCAAATGAAACACGATCCAAAACATCGAGTTTTTCATATGGCAAAAAATCTTTGTCAACCTTTGAAACATCGCGCAAATCGGAAGCGATTACGTTTTCTGCACCATAGGTTTGACGCAGCGCCAGCACTAGTTCTGTGCCAATTTGTCCAAGTGCACCTGTTACTAAAATTTTGGTCATATATTTTGTTTAAAAACTTTATTGTTATTTAAAAACTTGAGAAAAAATGTGATCGATATTTTTGGTGTGATAAGAATTGTCAAACAATTCTTCAATTTTTTTGTCGCTTAGTTTGCCTTTTACTTCAGAATCATTTTTGAGCAGAGTTTTGAAATCGGCCCCCTCTTGCCACACTTTCATGGCGTTTGTTTGCACGATTTTGTATGCATCTTCGCGGCTGATTTTTGCTTCTTCGATAAGCGCTAGAAGCACGCGCTGAGACGATACAAGCCCTGTGAGGCGATCGAGATTTTTTTGCATATTTTGCGGATATACGGTTAAATTTTCGATCAATCCTGTGAGACGAGCCAGCGCAAAATCTAGCGTGACAGTGGCATCTGGCGCAATCATTCTTTCAACTGAAGAGTGCGAAATGTCGCGTTCGTGCCAAAGCGCAACGTTCTCCAAAGCAGGAGTGACGCTGCTTCGCACGATGCGCGCAAGGCCGCACAAATTTTCACTTAATATTGGATTGCGTTTGTGAGGCATGGCTGATGAGCCTTTTTGGCCTTTTGCAAAAAACTCTTCCACTTCCAAAACTTCGGTTCTTTGCAGATGGCGAATTTCGGTGGCGATATTTTCAATTGAAGAGGCGATGATGCCTAGAGTGGCAAAGAACGCGGCGTGACGATCGCGCGGAATAACTTGCGACGAAACATCTTCTGATGCAAGTCCTAGCTTTGCTGCAACGTGTTCTTGCACTGACGGATCAACATTGGCAAAAGTGCCAACCGCACCAGAAATGGCGCACACTGCGATCTCGTCTCTTGCAACATGAAGACGCTTCAAATTGCGCGCAAATTCGGCGTAGAAGCGCGTCAGCTTTAGGCCAAATGTCACTGGCTCGGCATGGATTCCGTGCGATCTGCCAACGCAAATTGTGTCTTTATGCTCATAAGCGCGCTTTTTTAGGGCTTCGAGAAGCTTTTTCAAATCGGCAATCAAAATATCCGCGGCTTGCGTCAATTGTTTTGACAAGCAAGTGTCAACGACGTCAGAGCTTGTCATTCCAAGATGCACGAAGCGCGAATTTTCGCCAATTGAATCAGCGAGATAGGTTAAAAATGCAATCACGTCATGTTTGGTGACGTTTTCGATTTCGAGAATTTTTGCAACATCAAAATTGTCCTTCAAATGCTTGGTTTTTTCCCAAATTTGTGCTGCCGTGCCTTGTGGCACAATGCCTAGTTTTTCAAAGGCTTCAACAGCATAAGCTTCAATTTCAAGCCAGATTTGATAGCGGTTTTGATCGGTCCAAATTTGCGCCATTTCTTTGCGCGAGTAGCGAGGAATCATTGTGTAAGAATTGAGTTAAATATTTATGCATCATACTAGCTTGAAAGCGCAATTCATCAATATATTTTTTATGATTATTTTGCAGCCGTTGCTACATTGACTTTATTTTTCACTCTTTCTGCTTTACGCCCTTCAACAGCAGGATGCGGAGATTGCCGCTGCTGACGCATATTTTCTTGCAGTTCCGATAAGGGCTCAAATAAATCTGGATTACCATTTCTTTGGGCTGAAACTTCTGTGAAACAATTTTCCAAAGCGCGCGAAAGCTTGTCAAAATCATATTTCTCAATGTCAGAAATAATTTTTTGCGTCATGGCTTTTAGTATTGCTACATTTTGCTTTTTGCACGCAACCAGAATTGGAGTTTTGCCATCTTTTGTTGGCAAAGTTGGATCTGCGCCGCAAAATAATAAGCTTTGAACGGCCTCTAACTGCTGATTTTGAGCGAACTCTTCTGCTTCATCTTTTACTAATTTATATTCTTGATCGCAGGCTAAATAAAGCGCAGTTGCACCATCGCAAGCTCTTGTTTCATTTACAACTTCTTTAATTTTTTCAATACTTCCATCTGCCAATTCTTCAATAATATTCCATCTTGCCTTTTCACAAGCAAGATGCAGAGGTGTTGAACCGTCATTTCTTTTTATATTTATTGCCGCATCTCTAAACAGTAATTGCTGCAAAATATTGCTAGCCTTGTTGGCACAAATAATGTGAGCGGCAGTTGCACCGTCAGAGGTTCTGACTTTGTTGACGTCAATTGTGGGAAAATTTAGCAATCTAAACACAACATCAACATCTTGCGCTTCGCAAGCTTCTATCAAAGGCGTAGATCCATGTTGATACTTCGCCAAATCACCATTTGGACTGACATCTGTTGTTGCAAGCAATTGCAAAATTTCTAAAAAATGCTTTTCTGTTGCTAAAAAAACAGGATCACAATCAAAAATTATTTTATGCTGATGATTAAAATTAAGAAATTTTAGCTTATCTTTATATTTAATATAAGTTGCAACAGAATCGGTTCTCCCTAACTGAATTTTGCGTAAAAAAGATTCATATGCTATTGTTGGCAAAGCTTCTTCTACAGTTTTTCTATGATCGAAGTTAGAGGTTTCTTGAGAATCTAATTTACAAAGCTCCCCAACAAGATATTCTGTATAAATTTCTTTTATTTCATCTGCATTTTTATCGCGCAAAATTTCTTCAATGCCTTTAATTTTTAACATTGAAGTTGAAATTTTTACCGCTTCTTTTCCTTGAGTTAAAATTTTTATAGTTTGCAGCAAACCACACATAATTGGTGGTATTAAAGCCACTTCGGCACTATAGTCCGAGCTTAAACCCACTAAAGAAGATGTCACGTGAAATTTTCCGGCATAGTTAGCCCCTTTACCATTGCATAATATTAGTTTTAAATTTGGGTGTTTATCGACTTCTTCTTGCAGTTTTTTTTCGGCTGTATCATCAATAATTTTGCCTTGTTTTTTTGTTTGCAAAATGTGAGATCCAGCATAACAAGCAGCAATATATATTGCTTCCAAATTAACATTTGGAAAATCTTGAAAAACACGTTCAACAAACTCAGCTCTTGATAAACCCACGACAGAGTCAAATAAGTAAAGTTTACCTTCCAAACCATGACAATGAAGAAAAATTCTCACTGGATTATTTTGGCAGGCCAAAATCTCAGCAGCAAGCTCTGCAAAAGATCTTACCATAACACAATCTGGCAAGTTTTTTAAATTTTTTGGCTCCTTTACGTCGTCTGCTGCAAGAAAAATTATTGTTTTCATAATTATATTTTTGGGAAAAATGCAGCATTTCCTCCAACATTTTTTCCTGAAATTGGAGCAACTGCTGTGTGGCAACGCACGCCATCATTGCAGCGATCGCCCATTTCTAAAATTATTGGAGGAACAATTACATCAAAACCTATTTTTGTCAATTGCTTGACAAATTCTTCCGAAATTTCTGGATGGCTCAAGATAAGGCAATTGCCAACTTGGATAAAATTGGAAGCGAGTTTTTTTCTGTCTTCTTCGCTTGTGCGAATAATATTTTCATCGCCGAAAAGCTCGATTAATCTTGCTTCGCTAGCTTTTTCAATCACGCCCTCTTCTGGCAAAAATAGAAAATTTTTTGCCACGCCATCTGGCAGATGCAGCTGCGCAACATTGCAAAAAACGTCAAGGTGATATAAATCTCTCATGGTGTTTTTGCCGCCAACATCACGCCTCACCTCTACAGCCTCAAAGCCATTTTCATTTGCCCATTTTTTTATTTCAGCGCAATATTCGTCAATTCCCAAACTTACAATTTTGCCATCTTTTAAAAAAGAACCACCTTGATAATTGCCATTTTTGTCAAAATGATAATCACTTATTGAAAACAGCATTGTTTTTTTGCCATCTTTGTCTTTGCAAAAAATAATATTTCCACCTTCAAGCAAAAATGGAATTTGTGCATTTTCATCAAAAATTTTATTTTCTTTGGCATCGGCTTTAAAGGCCGAGGACTTTTCCGATAAGGTTTCAACGGCTCTTGATCCTGGGCCAGAATTAGAATCAACCTCTCTTAAAATTTCTGGCGCAACGTGAAAAAATTTGCCATCAACAACAACGCAATCATCACGCAAATAAGTTGATCCTGCACCAGATTTTGAAAATTTTGGCCGCAGCTCTTTATAAAATTCATGACGATTGTAACCAGCTTCTTCGATAAACTCACAAATCATTTGATTGATAAGCATATTGTTGACAATTGCTGAAAAATAAGTTTCTAAACTATATTTTTTGTGAACAGATCGAAGCGGCGAATAAACATGAATTACCTCTTTTGCCTCAGGACGAAAATCATTTTTTCCTTTATAAAATTTTAATTCTTTGGCCAGATCTTTTTTAGATTTAGCGAAAATTTTTTTTACTTCCGAATTAATATCCGCAATTGTTTTTTGCACAAATGCGTCAAATGCGTCACCATCTTCAAAATCGGTGCTGTCAAGCCCCTCAAACAGCTGTTCGTTATTGGTAATTAAAAACTCCAACTTATCCCAGTTAAAATCAAATTCAGCATTTGCAATTAGATAAATTAAATTTGACACATCAAATTGCGAGTCATCTTGTCGTCTTGCTTTCGATTTCACGATCTTTTTCAAAGATTCTTCACTAGATTGAGAAAGTCGTTTTATTCTACCCGCCGCATCCATTTTGCTTCACAAAAATTAATCAATCATATCAACATAGCCCTTGATAACATCAAGCCCAGCCTGCCAAAATTGCGGCTTGCTGGCATCAAGTCCAAAAGGTGCAAGCATTTCTTTGTGATGCTTTGTGCCGCCACTTTTTAACATTTCTAAATATTTTTGCTCGAAATTTTTTATCTTACCCGATTTATAAACGCCATAAAGTGAATTGACCAAGCACTCGCCAAAGGCATAAGCATAAACATAAAATGGCGAGTGGATGAAATGCGGGATATATGACCAGAAAAATTTATATTCATCTTCAAATTTGAAGATTGGGCCGAGGCTTTCTTTTTGCACTTCAAACCAAAATTGGCAAATTTTTTCGAGTGGAATTTCGCCTTTTTTGCGCTCGTTATGAATTTTTCTTTCAAATTCTAAAAAGGCAATTTGCCTTACAGCCGTGTTGATCATGTCTTCAACTTTGGCAGCGATAATCAGTTTTTTCTTCTGCGCGTTTTTTTCGTTTTTGAGAATTTTTTGGAAGGTTAATTGCTCGCCAAAAACTGAGGCGGTTTCGGCCAAAGTTAGTGGAGTGTCGCTCATCAAATAGCCTTGATGGCGCGCCAGATATTGATGCACGCCGTGTCCAAGCTCGTGCGCCAAAGTCATCACATCGCGCGTTTTGCCTTGATAATTCATCAAAATATATGGATGAACTGACGGCACGCATGGATGAGAAAATGCTCCTGAGTCCTTGCCGCTGGCCACTTTGGCGTCAATCCAATTTTTGTCAAAAAACATTTCGCCAATTTCGCGCATTTGTGGCGAGAATTCTTCATAGGCCTGCAAAACCACGCCTTTCGCGTCTTGCCAAGAAATTCTCTCATCATTATTTTGCGTAAGTGGCGCATTGCGATCCCAATAATTTAGAGTTTTTTTCTTCAAAATTTTTGCCTTCGCTTTATAATATCTATGCGAAATTTGAGCGTAATTTTTTTTGACGGTGTTGATCAAAGTTTCAACAATTTCATCTTCAACAAAATTGCTCAGATTCCTTGATTCTATTGGGTTTTTAAAGCCTCGCCATTCATCTTCAACCGCTTTGTCTTTGGCTAAAATATTGGTGATAAACGCAAAAGTTTTTGAATTTTCTTGCAGAGTTTTTGCAATCGCTTTGGCGGCATCTTTTCTGACCGCTTCATCTTTGTTGCTCATCAAATCAAAAATTTCTTGCGAGTTGAGAGTTTTTTTGCGATATGAAAATTGCAAATTATTCACCGTTTCATCAAAGAAACGCACCCACGCAGCGCGCGCGGAAATATTTTTTTCAAGCAGAAATTTTTCTAATTCGTTGCTTAGTTGAAATTTTCTGAAAGCGCGCACATCTCGGATAAAAGGCTTATAATGCTGCAAATCTTTTGACTCTTTAAAAAGCTTGGCAAGATTTTTTTCTTCAATTTTGTTGATTTCGAGCGTAAAAAACACAAGGTCTGAAGACGCTTTGCTCAAGGTTTCAGAGGTGTTTTGATAAAAGGCAATATTTTTTTGATTTGACAAATCAGAAGCATAAATCAAATAAGCATAGCTGGCAATTTTGCCAATATCTTCACTCACTTTTTCATATTCAACAATTGCTGCAAAAAGCTCGCCAGCCTTCATTTTCAAGACTTTGTCGTGATATTTTTTGACAAAGTTTTTTATATCACTATCGATTTTTTTTAAATCTGCGGCGATTTTTTTATCCTCAATTGAGTTATAAAAATCTTTCAAATTCCAACTTGGTGTTGCTGCTGATTTTTTCATTTATTTTTTTGATAAAATTGCTACGAGCTCTAGATGCGAGCTTGAATAAAATTGATCTATTACCACTAATTTGTCAATTACAAATCCGCTATCAAGCAAAATTTTGGCGTCACGCGCAAAGCTTTGTGGATTGCACGAAACATAAATCAAATGTTTTAAATTTGACTGCGCAATTTTTTCAGCCTGTGGAGCTGCGCCGTTTCTGGGTGGATTGATGATTGCCAAATCAAAATCTTCTAATTCTTTTTTTGAAATTGGATGCAAAATCAAATCACGCATTTTGGTTTCAATCTTAGAGCTGAGCGAGTTTTTGGCGGCGTTCTTTTCAATCAAATGCACCATTTCTTGCGCACCTTCAAAAGCATAAATCTTTTTTGCCAAATGCGCCAAGCCAAATGAATAGGCGCCAAAACCAGCATAAATATCGGCAATGGTGATTTTTTTAGCGAAATTATTTTCGATAAAATTGCAAATTGTGGCAGTGATTTTTTCTAAGCCTTGTTTGGTTGCTTGAATAAAAATATCAGAATTTAAATCTAAAATAATGTTGTGAGAAAAATTTAGCCGCGCAATTGTGGTGGCAAAAATTAGCGAAGTATGATTTTTGAAACGCAGCGAAGTGTTGACCTTGTTGGCTTGTGACCAGTTTATAATTTTTTGACTTTGCGCAAAATTCAACTCTCTTTTGCCATCAAAAACAATTTCGATGATGTTGTCAAATTTAGTGATCACAATTTGCGTGAACAAATTATTTTCAAAAGATTTGAGAAAGTTTTTTAGCGTCGGAATCAGTGCAGAAATTTCTTCATCAGCAACATAGCAATTATCAATTTCGACCAAGTTTTTCGTGGCCTTGGCGAAGAATCCAATATTATTTTTTGCATCAACTTGCAAAGTTATTTTGCGCCGCGATTTTGCGCCAACCCAAAAAAATTCAATATTTTTTGGCGAAATTTTATCATCAATTCTTCCATCAACAAAAGCTTCATGCAATTTGGCGATTTTTATTTTGTGATATTCATCATCGCTCAAATCGAGATAGAGACATCCTCCACAGGCTTCGAAAAATTTACAGCTATCCACACTTTTTTTAGTCATAATTAAAATTGTCCTACATTTGCTCTCTTTCTTTTCAAGATTCCGCTACGCATTAAAATATCCAAACTTCCAGAAAAATATGCAGCAACAAAATAAATTATAATTCCAACTAAAATCATAAAAATCAATTCGATGATTTGGTTAAAATGTTGCGACTTGGCAAAATAATCTTTCATTGACAGCAATGCTAGAGCCATAACGATTGATGGCAATATTATTTTTAACAATTTGACGACAAAACCCTTCTCAAAATAAAAATGTTTTTTACGCAACAATTTTGTGATCAGCAAATATAAATTTAAGTATGATGAAATTATTGAAGCGAGAATTATGCCGACATATTCAAGGCCGTGGAAGAAAAAAATCGCGTTTAAAATGGCGTTGCTAAAGAGGCAAATTATAGCAATTGTCATTGGCGTGCGAGTGTCGCCGCGCGAGAAGAATGCAGGCTCCATCACTTTTACCAAAACATAAGCTGGCAGGCCAAAAGAATAAAACATCAACGCATTTGCCACAAAAAAACTTTCTTCGTGAGTGAATTTTCCGCGCTCAAAAAGCGTTGAGATTATTGGATAGGCCAAGCAAGTGAGGGCCAAGGTGGCAGGAATTACAACGATCAAGCCCACTTCAAGTGCGATGTTTTGCAGCTTGATTGCGCCTTCTAATTCTTGCGCTTTTATTTTGCGCGACATGGCTGGAAGCAGCGCTGTTCCTATTGCGATGCCAATCATGGCAAGAGGCAATTGGTTGATGCGATCAGCATAATATAGATAAGAAACCGCGCCTGCAATCATGCTGGCAAAAACTGAATCAATCAATAAATTAATTTGCAAAACATTGCCTCCAATCACACCAGGCAAGAGTTTGCGGAAGAATTTTTTGATGTCGGCATTACGAAATAATTTTAGTGATGGTGGTTTTGGATAAAGCAACATTCCTGATTTTATTGTGAAAAATAGCAGCCACAAAAACTGCAAAACACCTGCAACTACAACGCCAATTGAAAGAGCGTAGGCATAGTTTGGCACGAATTGTCCAAAAACAAAAATCGAAAAAATGAGTGTTAAATTTAGGATGATTGGCGACGATGCGGGCACGGAAAATTTTCCTAAAGAATTTAAAACACCGGAACATAGCGCCACCAACGAAATAAAAATTAAATAGAAAATTGTGATGCGCGACAATGTGACCAGAAGCGTGAATTTCTCTATGTCGGTGACAAATCCGGGAAATAAAATTTTCATCAAAAATGGCATGAAAATTTGGAAAAGCAAAGTGAAAATCAACAGCACATAAAGCAAAATTGAGAAGACGTTTTGCATAAAAACTTTCTCGTCCATGTCGGTTTTTTTGTCTTGCAATTTTTCGACAAAAATGGGCACGAAGGCAGAGTTCATGGCGCCTTCGCCAAAAACACGACGAAAGAAATTTGGCAAGCGAAAGGCGGCAAAGAAGGCGTCGGACAAAGTGCTGACGCCAAGATATTGCGCGATGAACATATCGCGAACAAAACCTACAATGCGCGAAAGCGAGATATAAAAAGAAACAGTGAAGGCTGAGCGAAATAGCGACATAATTTTGTTTGGTTATTTATAGAGCTTATCTACAAACTTCAGTCAGTGTTGGAGCGTCTCTAGCGCAGAATTAACAAATTTTGACTAATTCAAAACATATCCCAAAAAAGTAGCAAAAAACAATAAATCTGCCGCAATTGACATTGCAACTGGGTTCCATTTTGAAATTGGTTCCTGCAAAAATAATTTTCTCATAAATGAGCGCGGAAGGTTGCGGCGCCTTTCTTCGCGCAATATCTTTTGTTCTTCTTTGGTTAATTTTGGTTTTTTTGGCGAGCATTTTATTAGAGCAAAAATATGCCATAAAAAATAAATCATAGCAATTGACGACAGCATCAAATCAACAAATCTAATATCGATTTTAAAAATTAAAGTTTTGATAACAAAATAGAAAATAAAATAGCTAGGAATTCCCCACCAGCGAATCAATGTTGACTGGCTTTCTTGGCCTTTTAAAGAGGCTCTGAAAGATGCTTCGATTTTACGCAAAATTTCATTCATAAAAAATTATTTAGTTTGAGCATTTTTGTTTACATTCAACTTTGCAAAGCTAGAGCTTGCTTAGATGGCGACCGATTCAACACTATGCTAACTTTTTTTATCGTTGTTTTGGATAGCGTATTGCGTGCCTTCCCACGGCATTTCAAAATCAAATTCGCGAAATTCTTGCATCATTTTTACTGGCTCATAAATAACCGATTTCGATTCTTCGTCATAACGCACTTCTTTGTAGCCTGTGAGTGGAAAATCTTTGCGCAGTGGATGTCCCTCAAAGCCATAATCGGTGAGGATTCGACGCAAGTCTGGATGGTTGGTGAATTTGATGCCATACATATCAAAAGCTTCGCGCTCAAACCAGCCAGCTGCACTGAAAATGCTTGTGGCTGTGTGCACTTCTTCATTTTCGTTCAATGCAACTTTGATAGTGATGCGATTGTTTAGCTTCAAGCTGAGCAAATTGTAGATCACTTCAAACCTTGGCACTCTAATGCCAAGAAGGTCTGCACCAAAAACGTCAAGCAAAATTTTGAAAGAAAGATTTTTGTCGTCACGCAAGAATTTTAAAAAATCGGTGAGTTTTTCTGGCGCGATATAGATGATGAGATTGCCGTGTTTGATTGGCTCAACAGGCTTTGCGTGAGAAAAATTTTCTGCAATATATTTTGATTGTTGCTCTAAATTTTGAAACATTTTTTTAAAAAATTATATTTTGTCAAACAAGATCCAAACTGCGTGGCACTTGAGCTTAGCGCTTAAACATGCCGCCGGTTCTTTTTATTTTTCTTTGCAAAGTTAAAATTCCATAAAGCAACGCTTCCGCTGTTGGCGGGCATCCCGGAACATAAACATCAACTGGCACGATGCGATCGCAACCACGAACCACAGAATAAGAATAGTGGTAATAGCCGCCACCATTGGCGCAAGAGCCCATCGAGATCACATAGCGCGGCTCTGCCATTTGGTCATAAACTTTGCGAAGTGCCGGCGCCATCTTGTTGGTGAGCGTGCCCGCAACAATCATCACATCTGATTGGCGTGGCGACGGACGAAACACAAGGCCGAAGCGGTCAAGATCATAACGGCTGGCGGCGGTTTGCATCATCTCAACAGCGCAGCAAGCGAGACCGAAAGTCATCGGCCACAAAGAGCCTGTGCGCGCCCAGTTTACAAGGCTGTCCATCTTAGCAACAACAAAACCGCGATTGTTGATTTCTTCCGTAACTTGGTTTAGAACCGCGTCCTGATTGAGCGGACTTAATGATAAATTCATTTTTATAAAAAATTTTGAAAGTTGGAGTTTTGACAATTATCGCTTTTTTAATCGGTGATAATGTCACGAGGATATACCAC
>CAYPUN010000031.1:0-3085 GCA_964413985.1 uncultured Rickettsia sp.
GGCAACTCGCTTTTACATCATGCAGCTCGCAATCCAAAAATTGGTGACAAAGAATTTATAGCACTTCAAGAGCTATCATCAAAGCAAGCCAAATCAGTCGCCGAAACGGCCAAAAGAGGCGAAATGACAGATTTGCAAAACCCTTCAAACACAAGAAATAACAAAGGCGAATCTGTTCTTGAAGTGGCAATAAAAAGCGGCAATTCTCAAGCGGTTTCATCTTTGGTCAGTGGCAGCTTGCTATCGCCTGGCAAAAAAGATACCTTTCTCAACAAAGCTAAATTTGCTGTGGAAAAAGTCGCGGGGGAAGTGACAACCTCTCAAGGAATAGTTAGAGATTTGAATGAAAGAAATTCAAGAAATGAGCGTCCAATAGATCTGCTCAATCCAGAAAATTTTCCTCTTTTAACATTAAAAAATCGCGCATTATTTATGCTGCAGGAAAATGTAAGAAACCCAAGCGGGGTTCCAGCAGAATACGAAAAGGAATACTTGTCAGCCCTCAATTCTGGGCTTTGCTTAATAAGAGCATCGGAGAATCTAGGTGGAACTCAAGATGATAAAACAGAAAAAAATCCCGTATATCAATTTTTGAAACTTGGATTATTTGATCTTGTCTTAGAATATGTTGAAAAATGCGATATTTCTGTTTTAAGGGATGAGTCTGGGGTCAATATTAGAGCAGCTATTATTGAAGCCGAAAAAGAATTTATTGCCGAGTGTCGAAGTGGCGCAAAAGATGGCTACACCACCGCAGCAAAATCGGAAGCATTGGGCAACGTTACAATCGCAATTGATGAAAGAGCGCGAAAAGCACCGAATGTAGCTGCAAGAGAAGCTGGTGAAGGAACCTCAATCTTTGATAATTCTGACGCCGGAACCTCTCCCCAAAAACCAACGGCACAACGACAAACATCAGTCGCCTGCGTCCTCCAATAAGGCACACGAAACACCCCCGCCTTCACCAAGCGGGGGCCGCGTTTCAAAAACTAAACTCTAAACATCCTGCAAGAAATTCTTCAACAATTTTGCACGCTTAGGATGTTGCAATTTCTTCAAAGCCTTCGCCTCAATTTGACGAATCCGCTCACGCGTAACCGAAAACTGACGACCAACTTCTTCCAAAGTGTGATCTGTCACCATACCAATACCAAAGCGCATGCGCAGCACACGCTCTTCACGCGGAGTGAGTGACGAAAGCATCTGCGCCGTCATTTCTTTCAACTTCGAATGCGAAGCCGCGTCAAATGGCAACACCGCCGTTTTGTCTTCGATAAAATCACCAAGGATCGAATCTTCATCATCGCCCGAAACAGGTGACTCTAAGCTGATTGGATCTTTTGAAGTGCGAAGAACTTTGCGCACTTTGTCAACCGGCATCAACAATTTGTCGGCAATTTCTTGCGCGTCTGGCGTGCGGCCAAGCTCTTGCGTCAATTGGCGCGACGTTTTCACAATTTTGTTGATGGTTTCCACCATGTGAATTGGAATACGAATCGTGCGCGACTGATCGGCAATTGCGCGAGTGATGGCCTGACGAATCCACCAAGTTGCATAAGTTGAAAATTTATAACCGCGACGATATTCAAATTTGTCAACCGCGCGCATCAAGCCAATGTTGCCTTCTTGAATCAAATCCAAAAATTGCAAACCGCGATTGGTATATTTTTTGGCGATAGAAACAACGAGACGCAAATTGGCCTCAATCATTTCTTTTTTCGCTTTCAATTCGCCATCTTGGCTTTTTCTAATTTCGCTGATCAACACTTTAAATTCAGCCAATTCAAGCCCAATGATGCGCGTGATTTTGCTGATTTTTCCATGAATTTCGGCGATTTTTTCTTCTTCTTTTTTCGCAAATTCTTGCCATTTTTTATCTTTGTTTTTGCCAAATTCGCCAGCCCAATTTTGCGTCAGCGACACAATTGCATATTGCTTCAAAAAGTCAATGCGATCAATGTGATAGCCGCGCGACAAGTGCAAAAGCGAAACCTCACTCTCAATAATTTTTTTGTGACCTTCATAAAGTTGATCCACCAAAGCCTTGATAAGCGAATCGTTAAAACTAACTTCCGATGCAAGCGTTGCAAATTCATCGCTCCATTTCGCTATATCCTTGTCTTTCTTAATGTCAGCGGCTGATTTATTTTCCGATTTATCAATAATTTTTTGGCAAACAACCGCAATGCGTTGAAACAAATCAAGCATTTTTGGCATCAAAATGCGCTCCATTGAAACAAACGAAACCACACTTTCATCAATTTCTTCCAACTCTTCATCTTCAAAAAACGAATCTTCGTGCGTTTCGCCAACGTCATTGATGATTGACGTGATGTCTTCATCATGATGCGCATGCGCTTCAGCATTGGCTGCAGCTTGCTGATCGTTGGTTTTGATCAACTCTTCAAGTTCCGAGTTATAAGTTTCGTCAATGCGAATGATATCACGCAGCAAAATCGTGCCTTCAGAAAGGCCGTTATACCACTCAATAAAGTGCTTCGCAATAATCGGGCTGCGATACAAAGCCTTCACCGTCTTGCTGCGGCCTTCTTCAATACGCATCGCAATTGAAACCTCATCTTCGCGAGTCAGCAATTTCACTGTGCTCATCGACTTCAGATAAGTTTTCACCGAATCTTCGCTACGCTTTTGACTTTTCTCTTCATCCTTGCCAATCAAGCCTTCTTCCATCAATTTTTCGAGATCTTCTTCTTTTTCAACGATGTTGATTTTGAACTCGGTCAACACGTCCAAAATGCGCTCCATCTTGTCTGGATCGATCTCGGTGTCCATGTGATCGTTGATCTGGTCATAAGTCAAAAACCCTTGCGATTTGCCCAAAGTCAACAATTTTTTCAATTTTTCTGAAAGCTCGCTCGACAATTTTTTGTCTTCGCTTTTCAGCGTCGGCTTTGCAGTTTCAAGCAGTTGCGCCTTTTTTTGCGCCGCTTTTTCTTCTTTGGTTAATTCGATTTTTTTCAGCTTAGTTTTGATCTCGGCATCTTTTTTCAGCAAATTTTGTTTCACCTCTTTCAGCTTAGAAACAACTTGCTTGCTCACCTCTTTTTTCGCGGGAGTTTTTGCA
>CAYPUN010000031.1:3185-11954 GCA_964413985.1 uncultured Rickettsia sp.
TATTTTTTGCCGCAACTTTCGAAACTTTTGACACAACTTTTTTGACAATTTTCGGCGCTTTTTTCGCAACAGCTTTGGTTGCTTTTTTAACAATTTTTGCCGCTCTTTTTTGCTGTTTCGCCGCAATTTTTTTAGCCGCAACTTTTTTCGCCTCTTCTCTTCTGGCGGTGCTTGCAACCTTTTTTGCTTTCACAACTTGTCTCTTCGCACTTTTTTTAATCAAGCGCGCCAAATTTTTAATTTTTTTACTGCGAGTAATTGCTTTTTTCGTCATCGTAATTTTTTTTAAATTGGTTAAATCAAGATATCAAATTTTTTTCCAACTCCAAAACTTTTTGCGAAAGCAGATTTTTGTAGGCAAAAATCTCTTTGATTTTTTCGTTAATTATTTCAGTTTTGTGAGTTTCAATTTCGTCAATTTGCGAAAGTGATTGTTTATATTGCAAGTCAACTTGCAGCAATAATTCTTTTAAGAGCAAAAGGCTCATCTTTTGGCTAATTTGCGAAATGCCAGATTCACTATATTCTAAATCAAGACTAGGCATGGTTGCAAGAAGATTTTTTATATCGGTCAAATCGGGGCTCAAATCACTGTTTTCAAGGGCTTGCAGCAGTTCTTCGCTGCCAATAGCATTATTTTCTTCAATAATTTCTACGGCCAAATCCTTGATTTCAGTGAGTTTATCGCTCAAAAAGTTCACTTCTTTAATATCAAAATTCTCATCTTTATGCTCAAAAAGCTGCGGAAATTTCACCAATAAAGCAATAATATTTTTCGCCAATTGATCCGAAGCATTGCTTGGTTTTGCATAAATTTTTGCAATCAAATTGCCAAAATTGTGAGAAGAATTTGCCACGGGCTTTTGCTTATTATCACCCTTCTTGCCATTTTTAAAAACACTGCGACCCATTGAAAACAAAGCGTCCCTGCAATATATCGAAAAATATTTTTTCGTTGTTGCGTCGGTGATCGTTTCAACTTTTTTGGTCAATTCTGCTTCAATTTTTGCTTTATCTTCTGGACTGATTTGCTTTTTATCTTCAAGCCCCAAATCAAGCAGAGTGAACTCCACCAAGGCTTGCGACATGTTTGTCGATTCAACAAATTTTTTCTCAAGCTGCGCCGCGCCAAAATTTTTGACAAAATCATCAGGGTCTAAATTTGACGGCAAAAAGGCAAAGCTGACATTTTTTTTGCTGTTGATTAGCGGCAGTGAAATCTCGCCAAAGCGCTTGGCTGCTCGCAATCCAGCATTGTCGCCATCCAAACAAATCACAACTTTGTCTGTGATTGCAAAAAGTTCGCGCAGATGATTTTCGCCAAGTGCCGTTCCAAGGCCTGCCACCACGTTTTCAACGCCATGCGCCACCAACGAAATCACGTCCATATATCCTTCCACCACCACCGCATATTTTTTTTCAAAAATATTTTTTCGCGCAAAAAAGAAATTATAAAGGGTGTGATTTTTTTTGAAAACTTCAGTTTCAGAAGAGTTGAGATATTTTGGGAAGTCTTCAGCCGCAAGCACTCGGCCACCAAAGGCAATAACTCTATTTTTTTTGTCGGTGATTGGAAAAATCACGCGATTGCGAAATTTATCATACAGTTTTTGCTGATCATTTTTGGCAATCACGCCGCTTTTTAAAATTTCACTTTCCGCAAATCCAATTCCCATCAAAAATTTATGCAGCGCATCATAAGAACTTGGCGCATAGCCAAGGCGAAATTTTTTGACAATATCCGCACCAAGACCGCGTTTAGCTATATAAGACCTCGCTTCGCGACCTTGATATTCTTGCAAATTTTTCTCAAAAAACTCACAAATTTTTTCAAGCAACAAATATTCGCGGTCAACTTTTTCTTCTTTTTGAACATCAAATTTCACCTGCGGAATTTCAATTCCATGGTCTTCCGCCAGTTTTTTTACTGCTTCTGGATATTCCAATCCATCAGTTTGCATCACAAATGAGATCACGTCGCCGTGGGCTTGGCAGCCAAAACAGTGATAAAATCCTTTGATGTCGTTCACCGTAAAAGATGGCGATTTTTCGTTGTGAAACGGGCACAATCCAGTAAATTCCTTGCCGCGCAGCTTCAACTTAACCTTCTTTCCAACAATTTCGGAAACAAGAATTTGGGAGCGCAATTTGTCAGGAAAATCTTTCGGGAAGCGCAATTTTAAAGGCTAAAATTTAATAATTATAATTCCACATCAAATCAAAAACTGTCATTATCGAGGCGAAGCTGACGGGAATTGAAAAATTATCATCGACATCGAAGAAGCTTGGACGTGCTTCAATTATGGTGGCGCAGAACAAGGCGAAAAATCCGAAGAGATAAAACCACAAGCGCGAATGGAACATTCCGCCGCAAACAAAAAGCACGATCAAGCCGCTTAAATAAAAAGCCAGCGAGCCTGCAGTTGATTTTTCAAAAAATGGTTTGCTGATAAAAGATTTGCCAATAATTGCGGCAAAACTGTCAGAAATTGCTAAAATTGCGAAGGCTGTGACGGCAATTTCTTCACTGCAAATTGTGAAGATCAAGCACATTGCAAGCAACATCCATGATGCCCCGCAAAGTTTTTCTGCTGTCAATTCATGTTGACGCAAAATTTTGCCGAACACTTTTTCAAAATAAAGTTTTAGACGCGGACTTTTTTTGCGAAAATAATCAGTTCCAATCACCACCAAAGCTATTGGTGCCACAAATGCCAAGGTTTTCCACTTGCCAAAAATCACCAAGCAAGTTGGAAAAATCAAAATTAAAAGATGAAATAATTTGCGCGACATTTCGCGCATGATAGAAAAATCGTTCATTTTTTTTCAGAATTTTGTTGTTGAGAATTTTTGGGATTTTGATAAACCACCACCTCATTTTTGTTCGAATATCCAAGTGCGCGACGAGCTTCCTCATCAAGCAAATCAAGGTCTAGCGACTCTACATTCATTCCTTCAACTTTGCTTTTTTTCAGCTGCATTTTATTTTGCAATTCTTGCTTCACCATATCTTGCGTGGCAATTTTTTGGCGCAACGAAAAATAAGCAATCAATCCTTTTTGGCCAAAAATCGTGCAAAGCAAAAAATAAATCACCACCGCGAGGCACGCAAAATATGCTACGAAGAGCCTTTTAGAAATATTGTGCTTTTTGACAAATTCGTAGATTTTCATTTCGAATTTTTTTTGACGGATGTTATATTTTAAAAAAATTTTCCAAAACTCGTCACGTTTTTGTCATTTATATCTGACAACCACAAGATCCAAACCTTACTCTCCCTTAGGATAGCAAACTTCCTTAACCGCCGCCACAATATCCTTAACCTTCGGCAAAGCAAGACGCTCTAGGTTCGCCGCATATGGTAGTGGCGCATCAACCGATGCAAGTCTTTTCACCGGCGCATCCAAATAATCAAACGCCTCTTCCATCAACATTGCCGCGATCTCGCTGCCAATTGATGCAAATGGAAATCCTTCTTCTGCAGTCACACAACGACCAGTTTTTTTCACCGATTCAATGATCGTTTCACGATCAAGCGGACGAATTGAACGCAGATCAATCACCTCTGCAGAAATGCCTTGCGCTTCCAACTCCTGAGCCGCTTCAAGCGCATATTTCACCATCAAAGAAAAAGTGACAATTGTCACATCCGAACCTTCACGGCAAATTCTAGCTTTGCCAATTTCAACCACGTGATCATCTTCATATTCTTCCTCAAAAGACATACCATAAGTGATCTCATTTTCCAAAAACACAACTGGGTTGGCATCACGAATGGCGGCCTTCAACAAGCCTTTGCAATCTGCCGCAGAATATGGCGAAACCACCTTCAATCCAGGGATAGAGCCATACCAAGCTGCATAACATTGCGAATGTTGCGCCCCAACGCGTGCAGCCGCGCCGTTAGCACCTCGAAACACCATCGGGCTGCTCACCTGACCACCCGACATATAGCAAGTTTTTGCCGCCGAGTTAATAATTTGGTCAATCGCCTGCATCGCAAAGTTGAACGTCATAAATTCAACAATTGGCTTCAAGCCCGCAAATGCCGCACCTACAGCCAAGCCAGTGAAACCATGTTCCGTGATTGGCGTGTCAATAACTCTTTTTGGCCCAAATTCAGCCAGCAAACCTTGCGTAACTTTATACGCGCCGTTATATTCTGCCACCTCTTCACCCATGATAAAAACATCGCCATTCGCGCGCATCTCTTCTGCCATCGCTTCTCTCAAGGCTTCACGAACTGTAAGTTTTCTAAGTGTCATATTCTTTTGTGTTAGTTTTTTGGTAATTATCCCTTTGTGACGGAGATATAACCATTGGACGCGACTGAGCCACGGTTGGAGCGTCCAATGGTTATATCCCCGTCACAAAGGGATAATTACCATTTTTTAAGCATAAATCTCAGTCATCAACTCGCTCTCATCAGGCTCAGGGCTTGATTTGGCGAATTCTACGATGTCATTAACTTGATTTTTAATTTTGTTATCAATCTTGGTGATTTCTTCTTCAGAGGCGATTTTGCTGTCTAAAATGGTTTTGCGCAGCGTGTCAATTGGATCTTTTTCCTTTTGACAATTCACCTCTTCCTTACTGCGATAAGTCGCCGGATCAGACATTGAGTGGCCGCGATAGCGATAAGTGTCCATCTCAAGCAGCATTGGCCCATTGCCAGAGCGCACAAAATCTACGCATTTTTGTCCTTCGCGAATCACGTCAAAAACATCCATGCCGTTGATTTTCACCCCAGGAATGTTGAAACCCAGGCCACGCTTGCTCAAATCGTCAATTGAAGATGCGCGATTTTGCGAAGTTCCCATTGCATAATGATTGTTTTCAATGATAAAAAGCACCGGCAAATTCCACAATTTAGCCATGTTGAAAGCTTCATACACTTGGCCTTGATGCGCCGCACCATCACCAAAATAACAATAAGTAACATTTTTGTTGCCGCGATAATGATCTGCAAACGCAAGCCCCGCGCCAATTGGAACCGATGCACCAACAATTCCGTGGCCACCATAAAAATGATTTTCAAGATCAAACAAATGCATCGAACCACCCTTGCCTTTTGAGCTGCCGTCCTTACGGCCAAGCAGTTCGGCCATAATCGCTTTTGGATCAGATCCAACCGAAATCATATGGCCGTGATCGCGATAAGTTGTGATAACTTTGTCGCCTTTGTGCATTGTGTGGCGCATGCCGGTGGCAATTGCTTCTTGACCAATATACAAATGACAAAATCCAGCAATCAATCCCATGCCATAAAGCTGTCCGGCCTTCTCCTCAAAGCGGCGGATCAACAACATCTCTTCATAAAAATGCAATAATTCTGCTTTAGAAAAATCCGCAACAGCACTTTTTGAATTGTGTCCCACCTTAATTTCAGGCTTCAGACCATCTTTCACATTCGATTTTTTTGACATGCTTTGAACTAAAAAATTAATAGCTTTTGGGAAAAATACGATTTTACATAAAAAATTTGATAAAGTCAAATTCGCTTTATTTCAAGCTGCCAACAAAGAGGTTGAAAAACAAGCCGTGCATAAACTCGAAAAAAGCGGGGCTAAGCTTGATAACCCCATATGCAAAGCCCACCAACAGCACAATCATCAACGTATATTTTGCAATATATTCGATAAACATTTTTTTTATCATCTCGCTGCTCGGGCCATAATTTTGCGCCTTCCCCCGCGAAACCTTCTTCGCCTCTTCCAACTTCTCTTCATCGCTCATCTCCTCTTCCCCCGTGGCTTCATCAATCTTTTTGGCAGCATCTTTTTTGAAAGAGCCGCCCGATTTTTTTGGATCATTTTGCTTTAAAGCCTTAGAGCTAGCCTGCTTTTTCATAAAATTCGCTAGCGATTCTTGCAATTTCTCTGTCATAATCTATGCTTTTCGTAATTTTTTGTAAAAAATTTAATAAAAATATTAAATTCTTGAGTCTGATTAGGCTAAGTGATAGGCTTATTTGACTGGTGATATAACCCTTAGACGCGACTGAGCCACGCTTGGAGCGGCTAAGGGTTATATCACCAGTCAAATAAGCCTATCACTTAGCCTAATCAGACTCAAGAATTTAATATTTTCCAACATCAAGTAAAATGACTGATCTAATTTTTATCAAGCCTTTTTTAGCATTAATTTTAACCGCCGCAACCTCTTCTTTGCTTGGCGTGTTCGTTTTGTGGAAAAGATTATCCTATTTTGGCGACGCAATCTCCCACTCAATCCTGCTTGGAGCAAGTCTTGGCGCCATTTTAAGCCTTGAACAAAATTTTTCACTAGTTTTTTTTGCCCTAATTTTTGCCGCCCTTGTTGGCTTCCTCTCCCAAAATCGCTATTTTTCAAAAGACACTATCATCACAATTTCGTCTTATTTTTGTGTTGCTTTAGCAATTATTTTAAACGATTTATCAGGCCAAACTATCGATTTTTCTAACTATATTTTTGGCGACATTTCATCTGTTGCAACCCTTGATATTGCAGTCTTGGCAGCAATTCTTGTCGCCACAATTTTATTCGTCACGCTGTCTTTCAAAAAAATATTATTAATCAATTTAGCCAGCGATTTAGCAAAAGTTGAGGGCATAAAAACCAGCTTGTGGAACAATGCTTTTTTAATTTTGCTAACCCTTGCCGTTGCAATGTCCGTAAAGGTCGTCGGCGTTTTGCTGGTGACAGCTTTATTAGTTTTGCCAGCCGCAATTGCACGTTTATTTTCCAAATCTGCCACACAGATGATTTTTTTTAGCGCCGCAAATGCAATTGCCGTTTGCGCCTTGTCACAGCTGGTTGCAAACCAATATCAAATTTCAGTTGCAGCTCTAACAGTTTTAATTTCTAGCTCAATTTTTATTCTTATTTTACTTGCAAAAAATGTCCTCAAATAAAGTTGCTGTCGTTTTATTTAATCTTGGCGGCCCAGACAAACCAAGCTCGGTGAAGCCTTTTTTGTTTAATCTTTTTAACGACAAATCTATCATAAATTTGCCACAACCTTTCAGATTTTTGTTGGCAAAATTAATCTCCTCACGTCGCCAAAAAAAATCGCAAAAAATTTATGAGCAAATTGGCGGCAAGTCGCCGCTCCTAGAAATCACTCAAGCGCAAGCACATGAACTTGAAAAAGAATTGTCATTTTTTGGCGATTTTAAAGTTTTTGTTTGCATGCGTTATTGGCATCCAATGTCTGATAAAGTTGTGCAAGATGTTGTCAATTATCGCCCGCAGCAGTTGATTTTGCTGCCTCTATACCCACAATTTTCAACCACCACAACCGAGTCATCATTCAAAGATTTTGCCGAAAAATTTTCAGTTGCAGCGAAAAAAAATAATTTGCAAACTGTCGTGAAACGCATCTGTTGCTATTTCGACGAGCCTCAATTTATTTTAGCACATGCTAAAATGATCAAACAAAAAATTGAAAAATATGCGCATGAAACACAAAATTTGCGCTTTTTGTTTTCGGCTCACGGAATTCCGCAAAAGCTTGTCAATGAAGGCGATCCATATGTTTTGCAAGTGAGCGAGAGCACCAAAAAAATCATACAAAGCTTGGAAGAAATTTTGCAAAGCAAAGGCTATAAATTTGCGCCGCTTGATTTTAAAATCTGCTATCAATCAAAAGTGGGGCCCCTAGAGTGGACTGGCCCCTCACTAGATTTAGAATTGCGAAAAACCATCCTTGCCAAAAAAATTCCCGTCGTGATTCCTGTGGCTTTTGTTTCTGAACATTCTGAAACTTTGGTTGAGCTGGACATCGATTATCACAACTTGGCAAAATCGCTTGGAGCCGCTGATTATCTGCGCGTGCCAGCACTCAACAACAATGGACATTTCATAAATTCACTCAAAAATTTATGCAAAAATGCCAGCGAAAATTCGCAAAAATGTTTTAGTGGTTGCGATGCGCAGAAAAAATGTGGTGACAAAAAGAGATGTGGGTTTGTCGCCTAGTTTCTAGGGCTCAAGAGCTATACAACTCAAAAAGTTTT
Organism: uncultured Rickettsia sp.; assembly: GCA_964413985.1. Classification (GTDB taxonomy): domain Bacteria; phylum Pseudomonadota; class Alphaproteobacteria; order Rickettsiales; family UBA1997; genus CAMCFD01. Next base: position 11,183 of record CAYPUN010000031.1, read on the forward strand.
AGCTATTACTTAACTTTTAAACCCATTTTCGCGCAGCAAACAAGAATCGCATTTGCCGCAAGCTTCGACCTGCGAACCCTTGACAATCGGGTCATAGCAGCTAAATGTCATGCTATAATCAACACCCAATTTTGTGCCCGCGGCAATAATTTCTTTCTTGCTCATTTTGATTAAAGGCGTGTGAATTTTTATTTTGTAACCACCCTCAACGCTTGCAGCTGTAGCAAGATTTGCCATTTTTTCAAACGCCAAAATAAATTCTTCGCGACAATCAGGATAGCCGCTATAGTCAATTGCGTTGACGCCGATAAAAATATCACTGGCTTGAACCACTTCGGCGTAGGCCAGAGCGTATGACAAAAAAATTGTATTTCGCGCTGGAACATAGGTGATGGGAATTTTTTTCGCCTCATTTGAAAAAACTTCCTGATCCTTTGGAACCGCTATTTCTGCGGTCAGAGCCGATCCGCCAAAAATTCGCAAATCGATATTGGCAATTTTGTGTTGCGCGATTTGATATTTTTGTGCGATTTTTTTGGCAAATTCTAACTCGATTTTGTGGCGCTGGCCATAATCAAAGCTGAGAGCGTAAACTTCAAATCCCTCATGTTGCGCAAGTGCCAAAACCGTTGTGGAATCTAGCCCGCCACTGAACAATACTATCGCTTTTTTTGTCATTTGCTGTTTGTGAAATATGGAATTATCTTTTTGTTGCGAGTGATATAGCCCTTAGCCGCTCCAAGCGTGGCCAGTCGCGTCTAAGGGCTATATC
>CAYPUN010000032.1:0-5100 GCA_964413985.1 uncultured Rickettsia sp.
ACCTCTTCAAAGAGCCGGGGGCGTCTCTTTGAAGAGCTAAGCGGGGCGTGGTAGGTAAGCCTAAGCCAAAATTTAACACACTTATTTGTCAGATATAAATGACAATTCCAATCACTTAGTAAAATTCGGTTTTTTCGTAGCAATAATCAGCTCCTTGCCATAATAGTCGCGAAGCTTGATTTGCAAGGCATGAAGGCACATGCGATCACTAAGCTTTTTGTTCATCACCTCTTTGCCACCATATTTTATATCGTTGATAATTGCGTGCCCCATCTCTTTGCAATGAACACGAATTTGATGAGTGCGACCCGTGATAGGATTGAGCTCAAGCAATGTGTTGTCAAAATATCGGCGCACAACTTTAAAGTGCGTTATAGCCTCTTTGCCATTTTCAAAATCGGGATAAACTTTCTCAGTTTTGCCAATAAATTTTTTCTGCAGCGCGATATTTATGGTGCCGCTATCTTTTTTTACAACGCCATGAACCAGCGCCAAATATGTCTTGCTGATGGTTTTGCTTTTGAAAGCCGCAGTTAAAAGTTCGGCAGTTTTTTTGTTGAGTGCAATAAGCAAAATGCCGCTAGTGTCTTTGTCCAAGCGGTGCACCAGCTGAGGCGTTTCTTGTTTTTCGTCGGTTTTTAAATAAGGAATCAAATCATCAACAGAAATGTCGATCAAGCTGCCGCCTTGAGTGGCAAGGCCTGAAGGCTTGTTGATGGCCACCAAATTTTCATCGCGATAAATCACAGTTGCCAAAAAGTTTTTAATTTTTTGTGGCGAGATTTTTGGTTTTTTCTTTTGATGCTCTTGACGTTTGCTCAAATCAGAAAAAATTGTGATTTCGTCTAAATCGTTGAGCTTGTAGGCTAAAGGCACTCTCGCATCATTAACTTTTATTTTTTTCTCGCGAATTAATTTTTGCGCAAGGCCAAAAGAAATGTCAAATTCTTGGCATAAAAATTTGTCGAGGCGAACATCGACGTGGTCTTGGTTGGTTGTAATTTTGATCATGATTTTTATTTTTCTAATATTATAGCAAGCTTTTCTATAATTGTCTGCAACTCATTTGGCCTTATGGTTAAAGACGGCATGAGGTATATTATGCCAGAAAATGGGCGTAAGAAAATTCCGTGAGCGATAAATTTTTGGCGCAGTTCTAATATTTTTTCGCGATCAAAATCTGTTTCTATAACGCCTACAGCGCCAAGCACCCGCACATCAATCACATTTTTATAATTGCGGAATTTTTGCAGATTTTTTTGTAAGAATTTTTCGATTTTTGCAACTTTGGCGCCATAATCTTGCTGTTCAAACAAATCGAGCGAAGCGTTGGCAGCGCTGCATGCAAGCGGGTTGCCCATAAAAGTTGGGCCATGCATCAAGGCGTTTTCAAGGCGGTCGCTCAAAAATGAGGCAAAAATTTCTTCGCTGGCAAGAGTTGCGGCAAGTGTCATGCAGCCGCCAGTTAAGGCCTTTCCCAGCACCAATATATCTGGAGTTATGTCAGCTTGATTGCAAGCAAATTTTGTGCCAAGGCGATAAAATCCAACAGCGCATTCATCGGCGATAAAAAGCAAATTATATTTTTTGGTGATGGTATAAATTTGTTTTAAAATTTGTGGCGTATGAAAACGCATGCCGCCAGCGCATTGTAGGAGCGGCTCGATAAAAATTGCGGCAATTTCGTGATGGTTTTGTTTGATAAAATCTTCAAATTTAGCGAGATCATTTTCGTTTTGCGGCAAATCAATGTTAAAATTTTGCAATAAAATTTTGCTAAATTTTTGATGCATGCTGTCTGTTGAATCGGCCAAAGACATTGCACCCGTAGTGTCGCCATGATATGAATTTTTGAAAGAAACAAATTTTGTTTTGTGATTCTGTTTCAAATTTATGTGATATTGCCAAGAAATTTTCATGGCAACTTCAATTGCGGTTGAGCCAGAATCAGAGAAAAACACGCGCGGCAGATTGGTCATTTGAGCCAGTCGTGACGCCAGTTTGTAGGTTTGCTCATGCGCCAAACCGGCAAGCATGATGTGAGGCAAAATTTTTGCCTGTTTGACAATTTCTTTTGTAAGATGCGGATGATTATAACCGTGCGCAACTGACCACCAAGATGCAATCCCATCAATCAAAATGCGACCATCTTGCAAGAAAATCTTACTGCCTTTGGCGCCTACAACCTCAAGCTGTGGCAAGTGGTTTTGCATTTGCGTATATGGCAGCCAAACGTTGTTTTTTCCTTGCAAAATTGTCATTTATAAATTTATTTTTTTCGCTTTTTGTGCCCATTCATTTTCAGGAAAATCTTCTTGCAAGGCGTGCAAAGCTTTTTTTGCTTCGTTTTTTAGGCCAATTTTGAAATAGATTTCAACCAAGCGATAATAAGCCTCTGGAGCTTGATTGGTGCGAAAATAGCGTGTCGAAACTTCGTGAAAATTTTTCAGCGCCCCAACATAATTTTGTTGCGTGATTTGATAGCGACCAACTGACATTTTTGCGCCTGCCAAATGCTCATCAACAAAAATCAATTTGTCGCGCGCGTCATAAGCATGGTCAGAGGTTGGAAAGCGTGCGATCAACTCTCTGAAGGTTGCGGAGGACATTTTGGTGTTATCTTGCGCGCGCTCAATATCTGGAATTTGTTCATAAAAACTGAGCCCTTTCATATAATACATGTAAGACAATGTTTCATTTGTGGGATTGACGCGAATAAAATCATCAACAACGCGCACAACTTCGTTGTAATCTTTGTTTTTATAAAAGGCGTAAGCGGCCATGTTCTGTGACTTTGTTGCCCATTTTGAAAAAGGAAAATCATCTTCGATTTTTTCAAATTCTTTGGCGCTTTCAGAATAATCTTTGTCATCGAGCAATTTTTTTGCTTTGATGTAAGTGCTCTCCGCTGTAGGCGTCTCTTGCTTTTTTGCGCAAGAAAATATGAGAAAAATTATTAAGAGTTGGGCAAATTTATTTTTCATTTCTGATATCAATACTTAATTTGTGAGCGGTTAGGCCTTCGCAGCCAGCAAGGGTTGAGGCCGCTTTTGCTAATTTTGAAAAAGAGTTTTTGTCGCAAGAAATTAGTGAAATTCTTTTTAAGAAATCATAAACCGAAAGTCCGCTGGCAAATCTTGCCGTGCCTTCGGTTGGCAGCGTGTGGCTTGGTCCCGCAACATAATCACCAATGCTTTCGGGAGAATGTTTGCCAAGAAAAATTGCGCCAGCATTGTTTATTTTTTTGACAAAACTTGCGGAATTTTTGCAAGAAATTTCTAAATGTTCGGGGGCGATATAATTAGCAATATCAATGCTTTGACGCAAATCTTTTACAACAAAAATAGCGCTGTTTTTCAAAGATTGTTCGATGATATTTTTGCGCGCCAAATTTTTTTTCAACACATCAATTTGAGCGATAATTTTTTGTGCAAATTTTTCATCATTGGTGACAATAAACGCTTTTGAATCTGCGCCATGTTCAAGCTGCGAAAGCGCGTCAGCAGCGATCCAAGCTGGGTTGTTGTCGTTATCGCAAATTATTGTTACATCGGTTGGGCCGGCAATCATGTCAATTCCAACTTCGCCATATAAAAACTTTTTTGCTCGCGCAACATAAGAGTTTCCAGGGCCGACAATTTTATCGACTTTTTTTATTGTTGATGTGCCGTGCGCCAAAGCACTAATTGCTTGGGCTCCGCCGATTTTATAAATTTCTGTTATGCCGCAAATTTTTGCTGCAACCAAAATTGCATCATTAATTTTTCCGCTCTGCGATGGCACGCAAAGGCTGATGTTTTTGACGCCTGCAACAATTGCTGGTGCGGCCGACATCAACACCGAGCTTGGATAAGAGGCGGTTCCCCCAGGGGCATAAACCCCAACGCGCTCAACAGCGCGCCAGATATTTCCAAGTTTTGTTTTGGTAGAATCTTGATAAACAAAATCTTTCGGCATTTGCTTTTTGTGATAAGCAACAATGCGCAAATAGGCTGTTTTCAAGGCTTGCAGCACTTCTGGTGCAATATTTTTTACAGCATTTTCAACTTCTTTTTTGCTCACAACAAAATCTTGCGCCTTCGAAAAATTGGTTTTGTCAAACTGATTGCTGTAGGAAATCAGGGCCTTGTCGCCATTTTCTTTGGTGTTGAAAATAATATCTTCAACTGCTTTATCAATGTTGGCAGCAGATTTTTTTGACGCTACAAAAAATTTGCCAACGCTTGATTTATCTAGCTTTGCGACATCATTGGAATTTATTGTAAAAATTTTCATAATTTTATTTTTAATTATTTCTTTGGCCTTAGAGGTGTGATATAGCCCTTAGACGCGACTGAGCCACGCTTGGAGCGTCTAAGGGCTATATCACCCCCCTAAGGCCAAAGAAATAATTACCTTAGTTTTTGACCAATTTTAATACCAAAACTCTGACTCAATCCGCCATTAATTTCCAAAATCTTGCGCGCCTTTTTGCCAGAAGAAATAACCTCCAAAGACTGCGGCGTAGCGTTTTCTTTGATGTTAACAATTACATCATTTTCATCAATAAAAATCATATCAAGCGGAATTTTGGTATTTTTCATCCACATATTTATAACCTGATTGTGATCAAACACAAAAAGCATGCCATGCTTGCGACCAAGAGCCCCTAGGTTCATCAACCCATATTCGCGCTTAGCATCATTGTCTGCAATGGCCACCATAAATTCGGCAACTGTGTTGCTATCTTCAAAAATTTGCAACTTAACATTGTAGTTTTTGGGATTGCTATTAAACTGTTGCGTCAAAGCCGAGGCGTTTTGCAAAATCAGCAATAAACCAAAAAATATTACGCAAAATTTTTTCATGAGTCGTATCTGTTTATTTTTAATTACGATAATTTTTTCTCTTGCAATCACGCCTGCTTTTGCTGCGCCAAAATCAAACAAAAAAGAGCCGCCCACAAGAATAACCTCAGATATAATCGACATCAAGAGAAAATCCCAAATTATGGAATTTATTGGTCATGTGGTGGTCAAAAAAGGGCCAGATAGCATGATTTCTGAGCGTATGGTGGTGTTTTATGATGAAAAAAAGGATGATAAGGCGCCAAATCAAGGG
>CAYPUN010000032.1:5200-11889 GCA_964413985.1 uncultured Rickettsia sp.
CAAATCAAGGGCCTTCAAGCAACAAGGCTGAGCAAGGTTCTTCAATCAAAAGAATTGAGGCAAAAAGCAATGTCAAAATTTTTAACGCTGAGATGGTTGCAACTGGCGATTCTGGCTATTACGATCCCAAAGAAGAAATTTTTGTTTTAGAAAATAATGTTGTCGTAAATAACGGCAGTTCAATAGGCAAGGGCGAAAAATTTATTTATAATTTAACCACGCAAAAAGGTAATTTTGCCAAACAAACTTCAGAAGAGGTGATTGTTGACAAAACCAATGCCAGCAAGGTTGAAAAGCCTAAGAAAAAAGTTGATGACAGAATTATTTTTGTTATCAGCAATGACGATTTAAAAAAGAAAAAAGGCGATAATAATACAGAAAATAAACCGAGTATCAAAAATAAACCTACAGAAAATGAATAAAACTTTAAGCGTAAAAAGTCTAAGCAAAAAATATGGCAAAAGATTGGTTGTGCGTGATGTTAGTCTCAATATAAAACAAGGCGAAGTCGTTGGCCTGCTTGGTCCCAACGGTGCTGGTAAAACCACGTGTTTTTATATGATTGTGGGTTTGGTTGGCGCAACTTCGGGCAATATTTTTATCGATAGTTTAGAAATTACTAACATGCCAATGCATCAACGCGCCCGCTTGGGCATTGGTTATTTGCCGCAAGAAGCTTCGATTTTTCGCGGCATGACGGTTGAAGAAAACATCCTCGCGGTGCTTGAAATTGTTGAGCCAAACCGCTTTCGTCGTCAAGAAAAATTGGAAGCTTTGTTGAAAGAATTTTCAATTGAACATATCAGAACATCGCATGCTTTGGCGCTTTCTGGTGGCGAAAGAAGGCGCGTTGAAATTGCGCGCACACTTGCCACCAACCCTTTGTTTGTGCTGCTTGATGAGCCTTTCGCCGGTGTTGATCCAATTGCTGTAAACGATATTCGCAAAATGGTGACGCATTTGAAAGATCGCAATATCGGTGTTTTGATCACCGATCACAATGTGCGCGAAACCTTGTCAATTGTGGATCACGCTTATATTGTTTATGATGGTATGATTTTAACTTCGGGCACCAAAGACGAAATTATCAGCAACAAAGACGTGAAGCGTGTTTATCTTGGCGAAGATTTTAAATTTTAAAACGTGATTAAAAATACACTAAAAAATTTGTTCAACAGCAGACCATCGAGCGAATTTTTAATGGTGCTTGCAACAATTGCTGCGTTGATTGTAGCCAATTCAGCATTTTCTGATTTTTATCATGATTTTTTCAAAAGCAAATTTTTTGTCACTATAGATTTTTTGCAATTCAATCAAGAATTTTCGTTGCATGATGTGATCAACGATTTTTTGATGGCGATTTTTTTTCTGCTTGTGGGCCTAGAATTAAAGCGCGAAGTTTTGGTTGGCGAATTGTCAAGCAAAGCCAAAATTTTTATGCCCGTGATTGCAGCTTGTGGCGGTGTAATTTTTCCAGCATTAATTTTTTGCGCCATCAATTTTTCTGACTCACAAAACTGGCGCGGATTCGCTATTCCAACGGCCACAGACATAGTTTTCACCTATGTTATAATAAAGGCATTTGGCGAAAAAATTTCGCACTCAGCAAAAATTTTTCTCATCACCTTGGCCGTTGTTGATGATTTGGTCGCCATTATAATTATCGCATTATTTTACACCGACAATTTACAATTAATTTATTTTGCAGCATCGTTGTTTGCAGTGATTTGCCTCGCATTTTTAAACATAAAAAAATCACGCTCGATATTTTTATTTTCTTTGTTTGGCGCATTGTTATGGTTTAGTGTTCTAAAATCAGGAATCCATCCAAGCCTTGCTGGTGTTGTGCTGGCGCTGTTCATACCTTTCAAAATTAACGAATTATTCCCACTCAAAAAACTTGCCTTAACTTTATCGCCAATCGTTAATTTTTTTATATTACCACTTTTTGCTTTTGCAAATGCCGGCGTAAAAATTTCCAACTTCACCCCAGATGTTATTTTTGATTCAATAGTGCTTGGAGTGGCTTTGGGATTGTTTCTAGGCAAACAAATCGGCGTGATGTTATTTAGTTTTATCGCCGTGAAATTAAAAATTTGCGAATTGCCAAAAGGTTCAAATTGGCAAGAATTTTATTGTTTAGCAATATTGACTGGCATAGGTTTCACAATGAGTTTGTTCATCGGAAATTTAGCCTTCGCAAGCGATGATGTGATCGACAGAGTCAAGATTGGCGTGCTTGCAGGCAGTTTGCTCTCGGCACTAACGGGAAGTGCAATGTTGTTCTTATGTAACAGAAAAATTGCGCATAAAAAAAATAATTCGAAAGAATAAGAAAAAGAAACAAGGAAAAAAAGAAACAAGGGGGAAGAAATAAATTGAAAAGGCTTGAAGATATTACATAGCCCCGCTTAGCTTTTTTTAAACTCAACGAGGGTTTAAAAAAAGGTTGCCGTAGGGGCTATGCAATATCTTCAAGCCTTTTCAATTTATTTCTGGCAGGCATGCAAAAACATAAACCATAACACCCTAACCCATCTTAGCAATAATATCATCCGCAATTCTCTCAATCTCGCCAGCATCAAGTCCCTCAACCATAACCCGCACAAGGTTCTCCGTCCCAGATTTGCGCACCAAAATCCGCCCATCCTTGCCAAGCATTTTCTGCTGCTGCAAAATAAACTCCTGCACCTCGGCCAAATCAAGTGGATTCGCACTTCCAGACAATTTTATATTTTTTAAAATTTGTGGCGCTGGCTGATAAAGATCAAATAATTCACTAACCTTTTTTTCTTGCGAAACCAACAAAGACAAGATTTGCAATGATGCCACAAGCCCATCGCCAGTTGTAGAATAGTCAGAAAGCACGATGTGGCCAGATTGCTCGCCACCAAAATTATAGCCACCTTTTTTAATTTCTTCCAAAACATAGCGGTCGCCGATATTGACGCGCCTAGTGCTGATGCCAATATAGCTCAAATATTTTTCAAGCGCCAAATTTGACATTTGCGTGATAACAACAGTGTCTTTTTTGAGGCGGCCTTCATTGTGCAGCTTCTCGGCGATGAGGGCGATGATTTTGTCGCCATCAATAATTGCGCCATTTTCATCGAGAATTAACAAGCGATCGGCGTCACCATCAAGCGCAATGCCAATGTCGGCTTTGTGTTGCAAAACTTTTTCGCGCAACATTTCTGGCTTGGTTGAGCCACATTTTTCATTAATGTTGAAGCCGTTTGGATCAACGCCAATGCTGATAACTTCTGCACCCAGCTCCCATAAAATTTTTGGTGCAATTGCATAAGCTGCACCATTGGCACAATCAATTACAATTTTCAATCCGCTAAGATTGCGTTCTTTTGGAAAAGAGTTTTTGACAAATTCAACATAGCGTTCGCGCCCGTCATCCAGCCTCTTCACGCGCCCTAAATTATCTGGTGTGGCAAGATAATTTGACATGTCAGAATCGATTAATTTTTCAATTTCAATTTCAATTTCATCGCTCAGCTTGTTGCCTTCAGAATCAAAAATTTTGATGCCATTATCGCAATATGGATTGTGTGAGGCAGAGATCATGATGCCAATATCAGCCCGAAGTGAGCGTGTCAACATTGAAACCGCAGGAGTTGGAACTGGCCCAAGCAAAAACACATCCATGCCAACAGCGGCAAGGCCTGCGGTGAGTGCTGGTTCAATCACATAGCCAGAAAGGCGGGTGTCTTTTCCAATAACCACGCGATGTTTGTGCGCGCCGTCAGTGAACTTGGTGCCTACAGCCATGCCAACTTTCAGCGCAATTTCTGCTGTCATTGGAAATTTATTTGCTGTGCCTCTGATGCCGTCAGTGCCAAAATATTTTTTCTTCATGCGATTATTTTAATATTTTTGTTATTGATTCAACTGCTTGCAAAATGCCGTCTTTGTTGACTCCGCCGCCCATCGCTAAATCTTTTTTGCCACCACCACCTTTGCCACCAATTGCTTCAATTGCGGGCGTGATCAATTTTGTGGCGTCAAATTTTTCGAGCAAATCATTGGTCAGTGCCACACAAAGCGAAATTTTTTCTTCTTTAACTGCAAATAACGCAAAAATGCAAGATTGGTTGAAGTCTTTACGGGCCTTGATTTCAACGGTTATTTCGCGCAAATCTTTTGCTTCCAAATCTTCAAAAACATGGTGTATCACTTTTACATCACCAAATTTTTGTGCTTGCAATTGATCGAGATTTGCCAGAATTTTTTGTTTCTTTAATTTTTCCGCTTCTTTCTCGAGCTGCTTCAGCTGGGCTTTGCGAGTCTCTTCGTCAGCTTTGTCATTTTGCTCTTTGTGATATTGTGCAACCTTTTCTTTGCTAGTTATTGCCAAGATACGTCTGATTCCGGCAGCAATTCCACTTTCAGAAACAAGTTTGAAAGCTTCAATTTCGCCGGTGTTTTTGACGTGCGTTCCACCGCACAATTCAACAGAAGGTGACATAGAAACAACGCGAACCTCGGCATCATATTTTTCGCCAAAAAGCGCTTCGGCACCGCTTTCGCGAGCTTTTTCAATTGGCATAATTTCGGTTTTTACAGCGACATTTTGTGCGATAGATTTGTTCACCATCTCTTCCACTTTATTTTTTTCTTCGGCTGTCATCGCGCGATTGAAATTGAAATCGAAAGTGAAATAATCAGCATCAACATTTGAACCTTTTTGCGAAATTGAATTGCCCAAAACATCTTTGAGAGCTTTGTGCATCAAATGTGTGGCAGAGTGGTTGCGAGCACGTGACAAGCGACTTTGCGCTGCAACGCGCGCCACAACTTCATCACCAACTTTAAATTGCGCAGCATTTTTTTCGCCATCAAAAAAATGTACAAACAAAGCGCCACCAAATTTTTTTGTCTCAACAATTTCTGCAAATTTGCCCTCATCACCCGCCAAAAATATTTTTCCATCATCGCCTTTTTGACCGCCAGAAGTAGCGTAGAATGGCGTCTGGTCAAGGATTATGGCATTGCCAATAAGTGCAATAATTTTTGCACCACTTTCTAATTTTTCATAACCCAAAAATTTTGTCGCACCAAATTTATCTTTCAATTCTAGAAACGCCGCATCTTCCTTTTCTTCGCCACTGCCTTTCCAACTAGCCCTAGCGCGCTCGCGCTGCAATTCCATTTCTTTATTAAAACCATCAACATCCACCTTCAAATTTTTTTCTTTCAAAATATCTTCAGTCAAATCAAGCGGAAAACCATAAGTGTCATAAAGCTTGAAAGCCACAGCGCCACTAAGCGCATCATTTTTCATCTGCGCAATTTCATCCGCCAAAATCTTCAAACCTTTCTCCAAAGTCTCACGAAATTTTTCTTCCTCATTTTTTAGCGATTCAACAATAACCGCGCGAGCCCTTGCCAGTTCTGGATAGGCAGCACCCATCTCTTCAATCAACACATCCACAAATTTATACATCGAAGCTTCACGCGCCCCAAGTTTGTGCAGTTGACGCATGGCACGGCGCATGATCCTGCGCAAAACATAACCACGACCTTCATTGCTTGGAAGCGCGCCATCAGCGATCAAAAAGCATGATGAACGAAGGTGATCGGCAATAATTTTATATTCGGCTTTGTTGTTTGACATATTATGTTGTATGTTATGTTGCGGGTGTTGGTGCTGGGGCCGCCGCAAGCTTCGCTTTTTGATCCTTGAGCATTTCTTTAAATTTTGTTAAAATTTGCACCCCATGTGTTTTGGGATTATATTGAGTGTTTTTGAAGGCCTCAGCAGGCTTGCTGAACAAGGCGTCGTTGGCATAGCTTCCTACAAAAACTGTTTTTTCATTTCTCTCACAAAAAATAGTTTGTGGTTTTTCGCCTTTTTCGTCAGTAACAGTTATCTTCACATTTCCCTTCTCGCCATGAAAATAGCTGACCAATGTTTTTAAAAAATTAGGATGTTTCATGCCACCCAAGCTTGCAGCCAAAGCGTCGATATCAACCACAGCGCCACCATCTTGCACAATTTGAGTAATATATTTTCCCTCCAGCAAGCTTTTTGGATCGCCAATATAAGTTTCGGCGGCCGCGCCTGCAGCTGTGCTCACTTTAAACCGCTGCAACTCAGGAGAAAAAACACTCGCTATTTGCGCCCCAATTTTGCCATTTTGCATCAACTTCACATTGGCCTTCACACCAATGCCTTGATATGGGCCTTTTGGTTGAGGTTCATTTTTTTGCGCCTTCAAAGATTCTTGATAAAGTGTTTTTATTTTTTCATCCGCCGCAGTTGGCGCAGCGCCAGCTCCCAAAATCTTCGTCACCTCTTCTGCAATTTCTGCAATAGCTTTTGCTTCTGCCGCAACTTCTGTAGCAGTAACCGGCTCTGGAGTTTTTGTTGGCGGCGGCGGTGGTGGAGCTGGCGCTTTTTTGGTTGCTGATTTTAGATCGTTCTGCTTAACAAAGCGCTTTTCACCATTATAAAATATCGCATATCCTCCACAAAAATCTTCCTTAGTCACAGTTTGCGATGCAGTAGGAGCTTTATCAGAAAAGCATCGACCAGTAACTAGCTCGACTTCTAATTGATCTCCCGCAAAATATTCAATATCAATGGAATCAAAAGTTTTATATTCGTCAGTATTTGGATTTTTCACTCTTTGATCGCTATAATTATTCCCTTGATCGGAAAATTTATCAGCAACATC
>CAYPUN010000033.1:0-11808 GCA_964413985.1 uncultured Rickettsia sp.
GTGGCTTGGAAAAACAATGTTAAGGGTGAGTTTTTTTATGTCAGCCGTATTCGTGTTGTGGTTGAAAATCAGTCGGGAAGTCTTGCCGATGTTACGGGCACAGTGGCGCGCAAAAAGGTTAACATCACAAATTTGAAAATTACAAATCGCAATGTTGATTATTTTGAGATGTTTTTGGATGTAGAAGTTTCTAATGTCGAACAACTTGAAGATTTAATTTCGGCATTGCGAATTTTGCGCAAAATTGTTGAGGTTGAGCGGGTGATGGGTTAGGGGTTTGATGAGGCGCAGGCTCTAGCGGTGCAGCCCTAAAAAGAAAGTTGGGTTCTGATACCAAAAATATCATATTTTCGTTCATAACTTATAAAATCAACCGCAACTTTTTGATAATTAATCATCACGCGCAAATTTTCATTTGGATACCAATTCAATGCCAGCGTGCTTTCATAAGTTTTTCCAAGTGTGATATTTCTGCCGTCATAATTATCATTTCTGTCAAGGCTAGAAAAGCGAGCCGCCAATTCAAAGGCGCCAAGGCCATTTTTGCCAAATGAATTTTTAATTTTCACCGCGCCAAAATCGCCACTTCTAACGCGATATTCTTTTTCATCTCCTGTCAAAAACCACGAAGCTTGCAAATAATAGCCATAATAATCAGCCTTCAATCCCGTTGTAGAAGAGTCTCCAGAGCCTTTTGCGTCATTGTCATAATTCACATGATTCAAAATATATTCGCCCTGAAAATAAACAGAATTTAGTTTTGCAGCAAGCTCAAAATCAATATAATATTCTTCATCAATTGGGTTGGCTCTAACATTGTTGGCGTCTAAAACTTTTGTGTCCTTGTTGCGATCATAATAGCTTGAAGAAATTCCAACATGCAACAAAGCCTTGCAGTTGTTGATTGGGGCATATGTTGCTCTTGCAGAAATTGAATAGTTGCTCTCGTCACTTTTGTTTTTGCTGCCAAATCCTTCGCCAAAAATTCCTAAAGCCGCTTGCCAATTTTCGCCAAATTTAGAACCTTGAAAGCCCATCAGCCGAGCAGGCGTAGAGGCTGTGATAACTGATCGATCAATAAATGTTATATTGGCAACGCTGATAATTTTTTCTAAAGAAAATGATGGTTTAAAATGACCAATTCTCAATTCGTTATTGTTGTTTTTATAAGAAACGAAGGCATCCGTCACAACATTGACACTGCCGGCAAAATCATATTGCAAGCGATAAGAAAGCTTTTTTTGCGGATCGCTAGAAACAGCAAGTCGCGCCCTGCGAATATCAACCTCGTTATCTTTTACGTTTGATTTTTCTTGATCGCGCCATTTGCCATCCAATTGCGTAACGCCGCTAAAAACAAAATTTTCAGAGGCTTTTAAACCTGTCGCAACAGCCTGTTCAAAGGGTGCGCAAGATAAAAATATTATTGGACAAAGCGTTGTTTTTAATAGTTTTTTCAATCCCAAAATTTTGCAATTTTAATATCCACTTTCAACGACACGTCAAAAGTAAAAGCATTTTCCATTTCACTTTTTACAATTTGCGCAATCTCTTCCGCCTTACTCTCATCTGCTTCAATCAACAATTCATCATGAATTTGCAAAGTGATTTTTGCTGGCAATTTTTCGTCGCGAATTTTTTTGTCAACGCGAATCATGGCTTTTTTGATGATGTCGGCGGCGCTGCCTTGCACGGGGGCGTTGATGGCGAGGCGCTCTGCTTCTTGGCGGATCATCGGGTTTTTGTCGTTGATGCTGCGAATAAAGCATTTGCGGCCGGTGATCGTTTGCACAAAACCGTTTTTGCGCGCAATATCAATATAATTTTTCATATAAAGATCAATTCCGGGATAGGCCGCGAGATATGATTTTATATAGTCGGAAGCGTCTTTGCGCGAAATGCCAAGTTGCCGCGCAAGGCCAAAACCGCTGATGCCATAAATAATTCCAAAATTAATCGCTTTCGCTTTTGAACGAATTTCGTCGGTGACATCTTCTTCTTTGAGTCCAAAAACCTGCGCCGCTGTAATGCGGTGAATGTCTTTATTTTCTTTGAAGGCTTGAATCAAATTTTCAATTTGCGCCATGTGCGCAATCACGCGCAGCTCAATTTGCGAATAGTCAACCGAGATCAACAGACAGCCTTTTTTGGCGATAAAACTTTGGCGAATTTTTTGCCCTTCGGCACTTTTTATCGGAATGTTCTGCAGGTTAGGAGCGCTAGAGCTCAGCCTTCCCGTGACAGTTGAAATTGAAGAAAGATGAGTGTGAATTCGCCCAGTTTTTTCGTTTATTTCTTTTGGCAGCGCGTCAGTATAAGTGTTTTTCAACTTCGTCAATTTGCGAAATTCTAAAATTTTGTCAGCAATCTCAAAGCCTTGCGCCGCAAGCTCTTCAAGCACTTCTGAATTTGTAGAAAGCACGCCAGTTTTCTTTGATTTTTTTGACGATTCTAATTTCATTTTTTCAAACAAAATTTCGCCAAGTTGCTTTGGTGAAGCGATGTTAAATTCTTGCCCCGCCAATTTATAAATCTCATCACTCAGCGTCAAAATTTTTCCACCAAATTCTTGCGACAAATCGTGCAATTTTTTTGTATCAATCATCACACCTACAGCCTCAATGCTTGCCAGCACTGGCAGCAACGGCTTTTCATAATTTTGATAAGAGCTATTTAATTTTTCGCTGATAATTTTTGGCGACAAAATTTTATAAATTTGCCACAGCGCAAAATTTTTAAATGCAAAAAATTCGATCTTTTTCGCTTCATCTTTAAATTCTTCAGGAACCTTTGATTTGTCTAGCATCTCAAAGATTTTGCCAAAGCCGCGCGCTTCAATATCTTCGTTCAAATTCAAATCAATCAATGCCCGAAAATCATTTTTTATTGAAGAATTTAGCAAATGATTAATCAACGAAACATCTTCAAAAGCCTCTATTTGACTGGCTTGCGGCTTGTGAATAAAAATTTTGCGCATAAAGTTTTTTGCATCAAAAAATATTTTTTTCACCGAAGCGTCAAACAAAATATCTTCCAAATCATCAAGCGTCAAAGCTTTGCTGCTCAAGGGCTCGCTGGCAAAATTAAACAAATCCAAAGACTCACTTTTTGCACCCGCCAAATTTATTTCTGTATAAAAAACCTCGCTCAGTAAATTGTCTTCAAGCGTTGACAGAGTAAGGCTGGTGATGTTTTCATCTTGCGTTTCATAATCAATAATCACAACGCCATTGCTGTGAATTTGCTTTTTGATTGCAGCAAAATGCTCCTTCGATTCAATTAAAGTTTTTTTAATTTTAGCGAAATCTTCAGAAATTATTTCTGGCTTGGAAGGTTGGGGCACATGGCTTGAAGCCTCTCCAGTATTGCCAGCAGCAACACCAGCACCAGAGCCACTAAATCTATCATTTTTGGCGCCATCAAAACCGCCGCCAAGAGCCCTGCCAGCAGCACTTAAACCAGCATCTGCAACAACACCAACATGACCAATCGCAAATTCTTTCTTCACCCTTTCAACCAGCGATCGAAACCCCTGCTTTTCTAAAAAATCCGCCAACTTATGCGGGTTGATCGCTTGAATCTCAAGGTCTGAAAGCTCAATCCCCATCTCCACATCTTCCTTCAAAGACAACAAAATCTTCGACAATTTTGCCTTCTCAACGCCATCAGCCAAAAGCTGCCGACGCTTCTCCTGCTTGATCTGGTCAAGATTCACAAAAATATTTTCCAAATCACCAAACTGCGCAATCAGCTCCGCCGCCGTTTTTGGCCCAATCCCCTTAACTCCGGGAATATTGTCCGAAGCATCGCCCATCAAGGCCAAAACGTCGAGCACACGATTTGGCATCACCGCAAATTTTTCGTGAACTTCTTTATCGCCAATCATTTTATTTTTCATCGCGTCATACATCTTCACATGCTGCCCAACCAGCTGCATCAAGTCTTTGTCGGATGATATAATCAAAACCTCCATATCATCACCAGCATATTTTTTTGCCAAAGTCGCAATAATATCATCAGCCTCAACCCCCGTCTTTTCTAGGATTGCAAGGTTCAAAGACTCTGCCGCTTCACGCACAATTGCAAATTGCGGAATCAAATCTTCAGGGCAGGGTGGCCGATTGGCCTTATATTGCGGATAAATGTCGTTGCGAAAAGTTTTTGACCCAGAATCGAACACCACCGCCACATGGCTCACATTAAGGCTCGCCAGCAGTTTTATCAACATATTGGTGAAGCCATAAACAGCGCCAACTGGCACTCCGTCTGATCTGGTGAGGGGTGGCAAAGAGTGGTAAGCCCGAAAAACAAAGCCATAGCCGTCAATTAATGCAAGTTTTTTCTCGGTCATATTTTCTTTAGTTTGACTGTTGCGCTAAATGGTTGTAACATTGGCGGTGATTTTTTTAAAAATATCAAAACCAAAAAATATCAAAGCCATATGGCAACTGTAATCACAATTTTTTTTCTAATAATCCTCAACGGCTTTTTTTCGCTATCCGAAATGGCCATCGTTTCTTCAAGCAAGCCCGTTTTGCGCGCAATTTCAAGAAGAGGAAATAAGGGTGCTGATAATGTCTTAAAATTGCTTGATAATCAAGGAAAGTTTTTGTCAACAATTCAAGTTGGAATCACCGCCGTTGGCACGCTTACAGCCGCCTATGGTGGTGCCACAATTGCTCATTCTTTGGCGCAAGTTATTTCTATAATTCCATTTCTTGAGCCCTACAGCGAAGCCATCGCCATCACTTTTGTCGTCATAGTTTTAACTTACGTTTCAGTTGTAATTGGCGAATTGATCCCAAAAAGAATCGCGCTGCGCAATCCAGAAAATATCGCAATATTGGTTGCCAAGCCAATGATGTCGCTGTCTTACATCTTTTTCCCACTCGTAAAAATCTTTGACATCTCTGCCGAAATCGTCATGAAATTTTTTGGCATTTTTGCAACAACAGAAGACAAAGTCACCGAAGCCGATTTGCGCGCCATAATCAGCGAGGGCGCCGAAAGCGGCGTTATCGAAAAATCTGAACACGAGATGATGCAAAGAATTTTTCGCCTCGATGACCGCGACGCCAAATCAATAATGACGCACATCTCCGAAGTCACATCAATTCTCACAACCGACAGCGCCGAAGAAATTCGCAACAAAATTCATCAAGCCGGACACTCAAAATATCCAGTAATTGACGCTGTCACGCAAAAAATTATCGGCGTTGTGCAAACCAAAGAACTGCTGTCCGAGGTTATGCTGCTTGACTCTGTCAACATCAAAAACCACTTAAAAGAAGTGCATTTTATTTCCGAAAACAGCAATTGTTTAAAAGTTTTAGAAATGTTCAAATCGTCATCAATCCACTTGGCTGTAGTGATTGACGAATATGGCGAAGTTGAAGGAATTGTCACCGACTCCGACATTTTTGAGGCAATCGTCGGCCTGCTGCCATCAAATTATGACGAAAAAGATTATGTGATGGTGCGCAAACACGAAGACGGCTCGTGGATTGTTGACGGCATCACCCCAATTGACGAAATCAACATTTTGATCGGCATCGAAGAAATCAACAACGAAGGCAAATTCGACACTATCGCCGGCTTCTTGCTAGACAACCTCAGCAAAGTGCCACAAGAGGGCGACAAGCTCGTCAAATATGGCTTTAGCTTCGAGATTATGGATATGGATGGGATGCGGGTTGATAAGATTGTGATTCGGGCGGTTTGATGTGGTGTGGCGACAACCCAAGAGTTGTCGCTTAAAATTTATCGATTATTGTTCCCCAATGCCTTTTCCGCCTCCATCTTTTTTAACTTTAGCAGGTTGACTATAAAGATCATTTGGATTGCTTTGCAATTTTGGTTTTCCAGATGGTTGTTGACCTTTAACACCTTTAACACCTCTAACACCTGCATCGCCATATAAAGCGCTAGGATCCACATCAGCAGATTTAGAGTCTCCGCTGAATGGGCTATAGAACTCTTGTTTTTGTGACGCGTTACTTAGAGGTAATTGCCGCGAAGCATTCTCTTCTCCTGCAATGCCAGTATAATGATTAGCTGACACAGGAATTTCATAATCTTGATCTGGCTTTAGTTGTCTATTAAAAGTTATTATAACATCTGCAGCGTCTGAATAATCACTACTATCAGCATTATTAGGACTTGTAGGCTTAAGATAACCCTGACCATCAGTTGGTAAATCAGCCACTGCATTGTTTTGAGCCGCATGTGTTGCTGTTGCTACATAACTTGCCGCATAATGCACGCTTTGAGGTGGTGCTGATTTAAGGTGTGTTGCAGCTGATCTTGTTAGTGGTTTTGGTGGTAAATTTTTCGGCTTAGCAGCAGTATCAGCTTGTTTTTGTTGTGACTGAGGTATATCATATTCATTTGGATAAAGCTTATCAGCAGTCTCAACATAACCCGGTACAATAACAAATCCTTGCCTATTAACAGTCCCAATTTTGCCTCCAAGATTAACCACACTATCTTTTCTATCGTCATTATCTAGATTATTTTCATCTCTATCATCTGAAATAAAATTAATCTCACCAGTCTCCAATTGTCTTGCCGGAACCTCTTGAACAGATTGTTGCTCCTGATCTTTTATATTCTCAAGAAATTGACGCTCTTCTTCATCATCAGTTTCATTTCCACTATCTTTATTATTTTCATTACCCAATTTTCTAGCCCCTCCGTCTTCGTATATAGGATCATTGCTAGCCGCATCTGTCGCAGCAAGTGGATTATAAAAATCTTGTTTGTTAGGACTATAGCTAGTTAATTGATCTTGTGCTGCGTCAAGTGCAACTACGGAATAAAAACCAGTCCCATCTTGAACTTGTGGCTTATCATCAGTATTGCTTTCAAAAGTATCTTTCTGAGTGTTCATTTGAGCTCCGGGTTTGTTTACCGTAGCATAAGTAGGAACATCATCAATATCTGGGGCATCTCGGCCCGCCGCTGACAAATCAAGCGCAACATGATCTTTGGCCACCACTGTTTTTGAGGCATCTACTCTCAAAACAAGCTTTCTCTTGCGAAAATGATTATTATACTCATCAACAGCTTTTTGAAAAGATTCCTCAGATTGTGTAATGGCAAGCCTTGCATTAATTGCATGAACTCGATAATAGCTACTTTCTTTTTTAAAATTTTTACCTTTGAGAGTGGGATCTTGCTCTACTTTAAAGCGCCAAACTTTAGAAAGTATTCTAAGGTTATGAGAAAAATTTTGATTTAAAACTTCTTGGCCGCCTATTGCTGTTGTTACTTTAAACCCATCCTTGCTTCTCATTCCCAAGTTGTGCAATTCAGCGGCTAAGATTCTTTTGTCTGAAAATTCAGAATTTCCCACCCCAAGCTCGGCCAATTGCTCTTGCGTTATCTCTTTTGCATTTTCCGACCCTACTTGCGCTGCGTCTCGTTTTCTGTAAATTGGATTAGCATACATTTGACTTTCTTCAGCTGCAATTTTTGTAACAGTTTTAGCAATTGGAGTTGTTCTATTTTTCCTTCTCTTCCAAACAAAAACACCAACAACAAGCGCTCCAACAAGCGCCACCGCACCAGCTGCGGCAGCAATTGGAACAGCTGAAGAAGTCCCTCTAGAGCTATTGCCCTCATCCGCAGATTTTGGTGCATTAGTTGGCCCTCCAGTAAAGGACTGAGAAATTGTAGAAATTTGCGGCGTTGTAAAATCAAAAGCTGACGAAGTTGTTGTTCTGCCATCCGCAGTTGTTGTTGCTGTTGTGGTTGATATACCATCAGTGGTTCGTTTTGCTGTGGTTGTGGTTGTGGTGCTGGTGCTTGGGTCAGTTCTGACAGTGGTTCCTGCTTGAGACGTTGTTGTGCCAGACGCATCTTTTGTGGTTGTGGTTGTTGTAGACTCAGTGGTTTCCCCAGTAGAAGTGGTTGTCGTGGTGTCGATTTCTTTGGTTGTAGTAGAACCAGTTGTTGAAGTGGTAGTAAAAGTTCCTGTAAATGTTGTAGTGTCAGTTGCTGTTGAAGTTGTTTCTGTAGTTGTTGAAGAAGCGGTGGTAATGCCGTTTTTTGTGGTTGTTGATGTCGTGGTTGTGGTTGGATTTCCGCTTGAATCAGTAAAAGAAGTTGTTGATGATTCTGTGCTTGTAGAGGTGGCGGGCGAGGTTGTGGTTGCCGTGGTCGAAGTTGTGGTGCTGGTCAAAGTTGTGGATGCTGCTGCAGTCGTTGCTGTTGAAGTTGTTGCAGCTCTTGTAGAAGTTGATGTCGTAGTGGTTGTAGATCCGTTTGGATTTGCGGTTGTGGTTGTTGTTCTGGTTGTGGTTGATGTTATTGCTGGCGTTCCAGTTGTAAGAAGTGTCGAGGTGGTTGCTGGTGTTGTAGTTGTGGTTGTGGTTATGGTCGTGGTTGAGGTGGAGGTTCTAAATGTGGTTGTGGTTGTTGTGGCGGGAGGAGCTGTTGGCTCACCTCTTCTTTTTCTACCGCCTTCCATTCCAAATAAACTTTTGATGTAATCCAAATTTGCCCAATCTGTAAAATAGCCCATAAGATATGTTTTTTTAAGTTAAAATTTAATCTTTTTTAATTGCAATTGATACTAGTTGGTTCTATGTTTAGAATCTATTGTTTTCTTATGCAATAGCCATATATCAAAAAATATTAAAAAATATGAAAAAGTATTTATTAGCCACCCTCTTAACTTTCTCAATATTCTCAACATCGTCTGAAGCGAAAGATGGAGCCTACATTGGTGCAGACTTATTGCACGCAAAAGTTTCTCACACTTTCCAAGTTCCAAATAGCGACAGATTTGCTCTTCTTGGATATAAATCTGGCGCTACATCAAGAGACACCTCTACAGGATTCTCTTTAAGTGCTGGATATAGATTCGATTTGCCACAATCATTTTTTCTCGCACCAGAAGTGTTTTATGATCACATCAACAGCAAAGCCACAGACTTCTTTGCAAATGAAGATCCAAGCGCTGCGCAAGATCACATGGATATAGATAGTCGCTTTGGTGGTAAATTAAATTTAGGTTATGATATAACTTCGAAATTTAGCGCATTTGTAAATGCAGGTCTTGCTGACGTAAAATATGGTATGCGCTGGCCTTCACAAGGCAGATCTAGAGCTGTTTATAAAATTGCTGCCATCTATGGACTTGGCGCTTCTTACAAAGTGACAGATTCAATTGCGATCAGAGCTTCATATGACAGACAGCAATTTGCTGCTCAATATATCAATGAAGGAAGAAGAGATAGTATCAAATTGCAAACTTTAAAAATTGGTGCTGTTTATAGCTTCTAATTTGTTTTAATGGTTTATTCGGGGGCGGCCTTTATGGTCGCCCTTTTTTTTGACTTCAGTTTATCTTATCGCAACAACAAAAAATCCGCCAACACACAAGCTAGCATAGCCTCACCAACCGGCACAGCTCTAATCCCTACGCACGGATCATGTCTTCCTTTCGTAATAATCTCGGTGTTGTTACCATCCAAATCAACAGTCCTGCGCGGAATCAAAATCGAGCTTGTCGGCTTCACCGCAAAGCGCACCACAACATCTTGACCAGACGAAATGCCACCAAGCGAGCCTCCCGAGTGGTTTGAAGAAAATTTCAACACACCATTTTCCATCCACATTTCATCAGCAAGCTCACTGCCTTTTTGCGAAGCGGCTTCAAAGCCAGCGCCAATTTCAACGCCTTTCACTGCGTTGATTCCCATCATCGCTGCAGCAATTTGCGCATCAAGTTTGTTATAGATCGGCTCTCCCAAACCAACGGGAACGCCACGCGCTACCACTTCGACAACTGCACCAACCGAATCACCTTTTTTTCGAATCTCAGACAAATAGTCAGCAAAATTTTGCGCCGCAATTTTGTCGGGGCAGAAAAAATCATTGTTGTTGATCTCGCTAAAATCAATGTTCGCGCGGTCAATTTTCTTCTCGCCAATTTGTGTCAAATAGCCAAAAATTTCGATATTTTCACGCGCAATAACTTTGCGAGCAACAGCACCTGCAGCCACACGCATAGCGGTTTCGCGCGCCGAAGATCTGCCACCACCACGATAATCGCGAATGCCATATTTTTGAAAATAAGTATAATCAGCATGCGATGGACGAAATTTATTTTTTATCTCAGAATAATCGCCACTTTTTTGATCTTCATTAAAAATAATCATCGCAATCGGAGTGCCTGTGGTCTTGCCTTCAAACACACCAGAAAAAATTTTCACCGTGTCAGTTTCTTGACGCTGCGTTGTAAATTTTGATTGCCCCGGACGGCGTTTGTCTAAATATTTCTGAATGTCATCTTCGTGCAAATCGATAAGGGAAGGGCAGCCATCAACCACACAGCCAATTGCTTCGCCGTGGCTTTCTCCCCATGTGGTAAAAGAAAATTTTGTTCCAAATTTATTTGTCATTTTTTGTTTTGTTTAAAATTAAAATTGGATTTTGTGTAAAAATCAAATGATCTCCCTCTTCGCTAACCTCAAGCTTTCCCGCCGTTATATTGCCAGTTTTTGAAGTTGCATAAACATTGAAAAGCGTCACCTCTTCATCATTGTGATGCGAAGCGCGCTGCGCCTTGATCTCATAAATTTCGTTATCATTATATTGAAATTTAATGCGCGGATTCACCATAATTTTTTCCGTCTCAAATTTTTGCGGATTTTTTTGAAAATCAGAAACAATTTTATATTTTTGATTCGCCTTATTTATCGCATAAAAAATATAAATAAAAATGCCAGCAACAATCAAAAAATAGCACAAAAAAGTGAGATATTTTCTGATTTTAACATAAAGATCAATATGCTTAAGAATTGCTGAGGTTCTAAGGTCCATGGCTATTTTCTTTCTTGAGATAAAGTGATAGAAAACGAATCGACATTTTCAACAATGCCAACCTTGTCAATTTCAACTTCGCATTTTTTTACTCTTTCATCTTCCATAATTAAATCTAAAGTTTGTTGCACCATTTCTTCAATTAACTTAAATTTTTTGCTGTTCAAAAGATTTTTGATTTTGGTGATTAATTCGTGATAATCAATGGTATCTTTTATGTTATTTGTAAAACGTGCTTGATCATAATCCGTTTCAATTTTAGCATTGATAACGATCTCGCGTTGAATTTTTTCCTCCCATTCATAAATTCCAAGAATTGAGGTAAATTTAAAATTTTTAATTTTAATAATCATAAAATGAGTGATGACAAAATAGTTTCTTTAAGTAAATTTAAGCAGTCTAAACAAAAAAAGGAGTATAAAATGCTTTTTCTCGTAATTGCGCTTGGTGTTGCTGTGGGCTTGTTTGTGTGGAATTATTATGTTGAAAATATTTCCCATCTCGACGTGCAAATTCCACAATCAAAAAATATTGATTTTCATCAAGACCAACCTCTTGCAATGACAACTGCGCAAATTGCCAACGAGTTTGAAAAATATGACGGCAAGCCGATTTTGCTCTATATTTATACAACTTGGTGCTCAATTTGTAAGAAAAATTTTACAACATTCAACGAAATTGCGCAAGAATTTCAAGAAACCGAGCTGCATGTGATTGCCCTTGCAATTGACCGCGACCTTACAGCAGAAGCGCTGAGCACCAATTTTGCCGAACATGAAAAAGTTTATTTTCAGCCAAGATTTTTGGCTTTCAAAGAAGGATTTCGTGAGTTTTTGAAACAAAAAAAGATAAATTATGAAGGCCGCATTCCTTTCACCATGCTGATTGGCAGAGATGGCAAAACTGTGGTGAAGTATGTTGGAGCAAAAAGCAAAAACTATTTGCGCAACAAAATTATTAAAGAGCTTTATTTGTAAA
>CAYPUN010000034.1:0-11662 GCA_964413985.1 uncultured Rickettsia sp.
AACTTGCAGTGGTTCCATTAACCTTCAACTCACCCTCAGCAACGTTAAACGTGCCGCTGTGAGTGTTGTTAAGGCCTGTAATTTCTAAACGACCAGTTCCAATTTTAGTAAAAGAACCAGTGCCCGACATAACATTGCTGTAAGTTATATTGGCAGCTCCATCAACGCCAGTTAAAAGCCTAGAAACCGTGCCGTTGTTAAGGATGTTGCCAAGAGTTTGGCCAGATATTAGTTTGAGGTTAAAAATGGTTCCGCTGTTGCTGACTGTGCCAGAATTAAAATCAAGAGTTGCCAATGCAGCAGAGTTGTTTAGTGTGCCACCAGACATTGTCACATTTCTAATTCTGTGCGTAGCAGTATTAGTAACAGTTCCACCCGTTTGAATAATTGAATTAACAGCTTGTAAACCATTTTGAATAAACGAACCGCCAGAAATTGTAACACTACTCAAAGATCCATTATTTGTAAAAGTGCCGCCAGAAATAGAGTTTGTTATGCTTGCCTCGCCATTATTTATAACGGTTCCGCCAGACATTGAAGTAAGTGTAAGTGAATTGTTGTTCGTGAAAGTGCCGCCACTAATTATCGCAATTTCGGCAGTGCCATTGTTTGTGACGGAGCCAGCATTTAAACCAACTTTTATTTTTTCAGTCCCACTAAGAGCGCCGCTTGCAGTGCCCAGAGTTTGGTTGGCAGCAATTGTTGACGAATATCCAGCATTATCAATAATGCGTATCCAGTCACCAACCAAGCGATCATTGAAGCTGTCGATGTTGAGGTTGGTTTGCTGCATATTTATTACATTGCCCGCAGCGCCAGAAAAAACACCGCCCACAATAGAAGATCCATCTCGAATATTGAGCGTGATTGCCGCGCTAGAGCTTATAGCTAAACGATTGGGGCTTGCATCAAGAGTGCTAATTTCGCCAGAGTTTGTGATTGTAAGCCTTGCAGATGGCGCCGTGTTGCGAACCTCAATCGCAGTTCCGCCATTTCCCCAATTTGAAATAGTGCCACTATTTGCAATCGAGATATTGCCAGTCAAGAGATTGGAGCTGTCAACGCCATGAACTTCAATCACAGATCCATTGTCCGAGTCATAATATATTTCGCCGCTATTTGAAATTGTAACGCCGCCAGCAATTGGAGATCCAGAAAAATTGACAGAGCTTTCATTTGCGACGCCGCCGGTGTATATAAGCGCAGAGTTTGTAAAAGAGATCGAGTTGGCAACATTGGTGAAAGAAATTACATGAGCATTTCCGTCATAAACAAGATCTTCCCCAAGGCTTATGATAACGTTGTTGTAAGACGTGTTGTCATCAAAAACTGGAGCGTGCAAAGTGGCGTTAAAATCTCCAATTGCAAAAGCGTCATTTGCAAAAAATATAACTACAAGAAGTGAGCGAATCGAACTTTTAAAGTTTTTCATAAATCGCTATTTTTTAAATTATGTCACGTTATGTCGCGAAGCCTTGCTACAAAAGCTGTTAGGCAGCTTTCTTTTTAGATCATCAAAAATTGGGGCTTAAACTATATAAACCTTTATTTATAAATCAACTTTTATTTTTTATTTCAAAAATCGATAGTTTTATTTTAAGTCAGAATAATAAGCAAAAAGGGTAAGAATTGGCGCTAAATCTTATTTTTTAAGGGTGCTGCAGCGACAAATTAGATGTATTTGGTGCAAAAGACGTCAATTTTGGCAATATTTTTAAAAAACAAAGAGTTTTTTATGAGGATGGCGAGGACTTTTATTTGTCAGAATAATCACTAGTTTGCTTCAAAGCCGTTGGTTTTTCAAACTCAGACTCGACACAGCTTGCCGCCAGAGCTTCTTTTTCTTCACGTTCTTTTACTTTTTTATCCGTAAAAACACCGTTAACCAAAGGCTCGTCGCGTTCAGGATTTTTTTTGAGCTCGATTAAATCGTTCACCAGCAAGTTACGCAAATTGATCGCCGCAACTTTTGTGAGGTTGGAGCGTGCAAAATCTTCGGCAACATAGGTTCCATAACGATTTGTTTGCACGTCATAATTGTCGTTTACGGTTGTGAGGCCAGTTGCTAAAAATTTTCCGGTGAGGGCGTCATAAAGTTTATATTCAACAGACAAAGTAACTTTGTTACGACCCGACGCACCAGTTGAGGTGATAAATGTTCCAGAAAGTCCGGGGGTTATTTTTAGCGACAAAACATATTTTGGCGCAACATCAATATAATCTGGATTGAAAGTGTCTTTGATGGCGTTGCGCAGCTCTTGCGAAAGGCGTCCACCGCTTTTTTCGAGGCGAATTGTGGCGAGCTCTTCTTCATAAGAAACTTTGTTCTGCGCGTCTTCTTCGCGATAAATCACCTGAAATCCGCAAGACGAAATTGCCAGACAAAAAATGAGTGCGAGAGAGATTTTTTTAATCATTTTTGCTTAAGAAGGGAGGCCTTAATAAATGATACAAACAAAGGGTGCGCCGCAAATGGCTTTGATTTTAGTTCTGGATGAAACTGCACGCCAATAAAAAACGGATGATCTTTGATCTCAACAATTTCAGTCAATTTTTTATCAGGCGACAGGCCAGAAAATTTCAAGCCTAATTTTTCTAATTTTTCTTTGAAGTTGATGTTGACTTCATAGCGATGGCGATGGCGCTCCGATATTGCTTGTGTGCCATAAATTTTGTTTGCCAAAGTGTCTTTCGCAATGTTGCATTTATAGGCGCCAAGACGCATTGTGCCACCAAGTTCTTTTTCTTGCGCTTTGTGAATTTTTTTGTTCTTTTCTTGCCACTGACTCATCAAGCCAACAACAAAAGTGCCTTTTTTAGCAATTTCGCTAGAGGTGGCGTCCTTTATACCAAGCACGTTGCGGGCATATTCGATCACTGCCATTTGCATACCAAAGCAAATGCCAAAATATGGAATTTTGTTGGTTCTGGCATATTCGATCATGGCAATTTTTCCTTCAGTGCCATCTTCGCCAAAGCCACCGGGAACAAGGATCGCGTCGCATTTTTTCAATTCTCCAGCAAGATTTTTTTTGTCAACTGATCTGGCATTAACCCAATGAATATTTGCTTTAACTTTTAGTGAGAAAGCCGCGTGGTCTATGGCTTCAAGCAACGATTTATATGAGTCGCGATATTCGATATATTTTCCAACAATGGCAATGTTCACTTCTTTTTTTGGATGCTTGATAGCATCGCGAATGTTGAGCCACTTGGTTAAATCTGGTTTTTTGCTATAATCAAGATTGAAGAATTTTAGCAATTGTGTGTCTAAACCATTTTCGTGATAAACCAGCGGAACCGCATAGATATTGTCTACATTTGGTGCGGCAATAACTTTTTCTTGCGCAACTGAACACATTTTTGCAATTTTTTCTAAATGTGATTTGTGAATTTTTCTTTCGGCGCGACACAGCAAAATTGTGGGCTGAATGCCAATTGAGCGCAATTCTTTCACCGAATGTTGCGTTGGTTTTGTTTTGAGTTCGTTGGCGCTTTCGATATATGGCAACAAAGTCAAATGAAGAAAGGCGCAGCGATCTGGCATCTCAAAACCAATTTGGCGAATGGTTTCAAAAAAGGGCAGGGCCTCAATGTCGCCAACGGTTCCGCCAATTTCGCACAAGGCAAAATCGACATCGTCAATGTCGTTTAAAATAAATTCTTTGATAAGATCTGTAACGTGCGGAATCACTTGCACTGTGCCGCCGAGATAGTCGCCTTTGCGTTCTTTTGACAAAAGTTTTGAATAAATTTGACCAGCAGTGACGTTGTCAGAGCGCTTGGCGTCTACTCCGGTGAATCTTTCATAATGACCCAAATCGAGATCGGTTTCTGCACCATCTTCGGTGACAAACACCTCGCCATGTTGAGTGGGGCTCATTGTGCCGGGGTCAATGTTCAAATATGGGTCGAGTTTTCGCATGCGCACAGAATAGCCACGTGCTTGCAGCAAAGCCGCCAAAGACGCTGCCGCCAAGCCTTTGCCAAGTGACGAAACTACGCCGCCAGTTATAAAAATAAATCTTGTTTTTTTGTTAAGTTTTTTCACAGTCAATATTATTTTCCTTGCATAATTCTCTCAACCAGCTGATGGATTGTTGGAATGTTTCCACCCGCATAAAATGGATCACCCGCAAAGCGATAAGCCGCATGGCCTGAGAACATTAATTGGTTTTCAATATCAATGCCGTGACGCACATCTTGCAATGTTTTTTGGATGCAGAAGCTGCGTGGATCGGCTTTTCTGCCGGTTGTATAATGCATTTCTTCTTTGTCGGCCCAGTTGCTGAAGCGGCATTGGCTCAAGCAGCCCATGCAGTTGATTTGGTCTGTCACAATTTGCATTGATTTTGATTTGTCAACAAACATCAGCGTTTCGTCTGGCGTTTTCATGCCTTCGGTGAAGCCGCTTTGGTTCCATTCTAAAACTCGCGTTTTATCTTCTGGTTTCACATAAACCACGCGGCCACGGTGACCAAAAGGAATTTCAGCGTTAAATTCTCCTTCTGCTTTGGCGCGATATTCAACTTGTCTGATTTCGCGGCCTTGAAGTTCTTTGATAAAATTGTTTTCAATCGCAGAAGAATAGAAGCCTGTAGGGCTGAAGCGGTTGAGATATACATCGCCTTTTTTCAAAGTGAGAAGTTTTTGCTTCCACTCAAGTGGCACGGGATATTCTTGCGTAAGGATTGGGCGCGTTCCAAATTGAAACACGATTGGTCCAATTTCGGGGTTGTCAAGCCAATGCTCAAATTCTTCGATGTTCCAAACGCCGCCAGCCATGATGATTGGGGTTTCGTTGAGGCCAATTTCGTTCATAAATTTGCGAAGTTCTGCAACTCTTGGATATGGATCTTGAAACTCAGTTGGGCTTTCGGCGTTTGACAAGCCATTGTGGCCGCCAGCGCGCCATGGGCATTCATAAACCACGCCGCCAAGCAAATCTTTGGCTTTAAAATAGCTGCGTTTCCAAAGAGCACGAAAGGCGCGCATTGAAGACACAATTGGATAATAATAAACGTGATATTTTTCGGCAATTTCGGCCAAGCGATATGGCATGCCAGCACCGCATGTGATACCGTGAATCAAGCCTTTGGCGCCATCAAGAATTCCGTGCAAAACTTTTTCGGCGCCGCCCATTTCCCACAGAACGTTCATGTGAATGCGGCCATGTTTTCCTGCAACATCATTGGCAATTTTGGCTTGCGAAATGCCACCTTGGATACTGTATTCAACAAGCTCTTCGTGCTTTTCGCGGCGAGTGTGAGTTTTGTAAATAAGTGGAATGGTTTTGCCGTTGCTATCAACATAATCTGCGTTTACGCCTGAAAATGTGCCAACAGCGCCAGCTTTTGCAAAATGGCCCGCAGTCACGCCAGTTGTGATTCCAACGCCTTTTCCGCCTTCAACGATTGGCAGAGCGTCAACTCCAGAAATTTTTAACGATTTGATTGATTTAATCACGTTTTTTTTTGGGAAAATTAATAAAGGACAAATGTTACTGATTATTTTTTTGATGTAAATGATTTCTTTAGTGACCAGTTGTCGAAGAAGCAATTTTTAAGATGTGGCGAAAGATTAATTTTAGCAAATTGCGTGAGTTTTTGATTATTCCGAGCTTGCTGTTGCCGATTTTTTGATTATAGTTATAAACCAGCGCAACCTCGTCAATTCTGGCTTTTATCAGTGCTAAATTTAGCAAAATTTCGCAGGTGTAGGTGAAATCTTTTTCTAAAATAAAATCTTCTTTTTCTTCGGCATAAAGCTCTTTTAATTTTGCGGCGCTATAAAGTCGATAGCCGCTGCTATAGTCTCTGACGCGTCTTCCTGAAATTTTTTTAATTGGAAAAATTGTTCGCAAAACTAGCGAAGTCACTTTGCTGATAAATTTTCGATGCAGCGGGAAGCCTTCAGTGACGCTGTTTTGGCAAAATCTAGATAAAATTAACAAATCGAGTTTGTTATTTTGATAATAGTTGATAGAATCAACCAATTGCCATGGATTATGCGTGTTATCTGCATCAAGCGAGATTGCAATATCTTCGGGTGCAGCGTTTTTTATAATTTCTAAAAAAATTCTTTTATACGCCAAGCCAAGCCCGCGTTGGTTTTTGAGCTCAAGCGATTTTATTTGGTATTTTTTTTGAAAATCTAAAATTATGTTGTATGATTCGTCGCTTGATCCATCAAGACAAACGATTATCTCATATTGCAGCCGCGATTTTTCAAGCTCGTTGGCAATATTTGGAATTAGAATTTTCAAATTATGCGCCTCGTTCAAAGCGCAAAGAATTATTTTAATCATGTGTTTAAAAAAAATTTGATGTAATATTAATGACAAATTTTAACTTAATAAGCAAACAATTTGATCTAATTATTATCGGCTCTGGTGGCGCGGGTTTGATGGCGGCCATCACTGCTTTTGATGCTGGAATAAAAAATATCGCGATTATAAGCAAGGTGGTTCCAACCAGCAGCCACACGGTTGCAGCAAAGGGCGGAATAAACGCAGCGCTAGGAAATGTTGTTGAAGATGATTGGAAATGGCACGCATTTGACACCATAAAAGGAGCGGATTATTTGGCCGACAAAGCGGCAGTGGATCTGCTTTGTCAAAATGCCGCAAGTGCAATTATCGAGCTTGAAAAAATGGGCGTGGTTTTTTCACGTGACAGCAATGGCAAAATTGCGCAACGTGCCTATGGCGGCCAAACCATTGACTTTGGCAAGGGTGCTGTTGCCTATCGCGCATGTTATTCGAAGGATAAAACAGGACAAACAATTTTGCACACGCTCTACAGCGAAGCGCTCAGGCGCGATATAAAATTTTTCAGCGAATTTTTTGTTACTGATTTGTTGATTGATGATGTTGATTTTAACGACAATTCTTCTGGCAATTTCGTTGCCACTTCCAAGCAATGTGGGGGCTGCTTGGCGATAGATTTAAACGCCGGAGAATTATACGGATTTTTTGCCCCAAATGTAATAATCGCCAGCGGTGGTTATAGCCAAATTTATCGCAACACCACATCTTCAACAATTTGCACAGGAGACGGCCAAGCCTTGATTTTAAAGGAATCACTGCCACTTCAAGATATGGAATTTGTGCAGTTTCATCCAACAGGAATTTTTGCGCAAGGATTTTTGATCACCGAAGCGGCACGCGGCGAAGGCGCTTATTTGCTCAACGCGCAAGGTGAGCGCTTTATGAAAAACTATGCACCAAAAATGATGGAGCTGGCCTCGCGCGATGTTATTTCTCGCGCCATCGCCAACGAAATAGTTGAAGGTCGCGGTTGTGGCGAAGGCAAAAATTATATCCATCTCGATTTGCGCCACCTCAGCGAAGAAACCTTGACCGGCAAGCTTCCGGGGGTGATCGAAATTGCCAAAAACTTCGCCAAAGTTGACGTGCGCAAAGAGCCGATTGCCATTGCGCCAACTGCGCATTATACAATGGGCGGCATTCCAACAAATATCGATTGCGAGGTTTTGGATAAAAATTTGCAGCCGGTGAGGGGGCTTATGGCTGTAGGCGAGGCGGCATGTGTGTCGGTGCATGGCGCCAATCGTTTGGGCTGCAATTCTTTGCTAGATTTGATTGTGTTTGGAAAAATTGCCGGCAAAAAAGCGGCAAAAAATTCTGTTTTCAGCAGCGAAAAATTTAAAAATATAATTGCTGATAAAGCCTTGAAATTAAAGGCTTTGTTGAACAAGTCACAAAATGAACCAGAACAAATTTCTTTAGCAAAATTAAAAACAAATCTACAAAACACTAACGAAAAACACCTCGCAGTTTTTCGCAATCAAACTCTGTTAGAGCAAGGATTATCAACAGTTGAAGACCTATTCAAAACCTTCAAAAACCACAAAATAAAAAACAAATCTCTGCTGTGGAACAACGAATTAGTAGATTATTTCGAACTAGAAAACATTTTCCTAAACTCTCTCGCCGCCTTCAACAGCGCACTTGCAAGGCAGGAAAGCCGCGGTGCGCATTATCGTGAAGATTATCCGCAAAAAGATGACGTGAATTGGCTAAAACACAGCTTGGTGAGGCTTGAAAAAAATGGTTCGGTTTTTTGCTTTTCGCGCGAAGTTGAGACTCAATAAAGATCGAATTAGTGTGCACCAAGTAAAACATTCTCCTCATTCTTTTTTGCAGAAAGTTGTCTAGCAAGACCTTGAGTAACTCTCTCAACTGTAGATGATGGAGTAACAACTCTCTGATCCACTTTAATATCTGGAAACGATTTCATAAGATTTTGACCAAGAGTTCCTCTGTCAAGATTAAGCGCAAGAAAGAAAAAGCGCTCAATATTTGTTGAAGTTAAGCCGCCAGGGGCCTCACCATTTTTATCATAAAAATTTATCACGCCATTTTTTTCTTTGATTACAAACCGCTCCCTTTCATTGTTTTGAAATTGCTCTACAACAACAAACTTTGTTCCATCTTCTGAAATTCCATTAGCAAATTTTTTATATCCATTTGCCTCATAATCCTGAACTTTGCTAGAAAAAGAAACACCCTGATTGCTTATCGATTTTTGCGGCAGGTTACTAAGATTTGCTGTTTTTAGTCCAGTTACAAAACCATACATTCTATCAAAAAAACTTTTATCTTGCGAAACTGGTTCTGGCGAAGCGCTTTTTATAGGGGGAAGAAAACTTTTTTCGGGCGCAGGAGGTTGCATTTTTTGAGGCACCAAAACAGAGTTGGGGCGATGCTGCTTTGAATTGAGCGGTGGTGGGCTTAATTCAATTCTTGTTGGTGATATTGAAGGTAAAAAACCAGTAGATGACGTGGCGGCAGAAGAAGCTGAAGTAGAAGCTGAAATAGAAGCTTTAACCCCAGAAGCTCTGCTAATAGTGGGCTTCCCATTGTTGGATTTAGGTGCAAATTTAGGTGCAATTGGAGCTTTTGGAGGGACTCCAACGGTTTCGGCTCTTCTTGGTTGAGGCATCGTCTTAATTTCCGATCCTTCGCTTTTTGTTTGTCTTGGATCTAGCTTTATTGGAGGTAGGTGGTCAGCAGATTTCTTATTGCCGCTTAAAGCTTTTGCCAAAGCGCTTTGCAACCTTTGTTCTGCCTGTTCTAACTTAGCTAGATCTTCATCGGTAATATCCTCCCATTGGTCGCCCTGATAAAGAAGCAACTTGGCCTCTTGAGCAGCATGTTCAGCAAAATAAGCGGCGGCGGCTATTTGTTTTTGTCGCTCTGTAAGTTGATGCCTTTTATCTTTATCTAGTTCTTTGTAGCTGCTTGATCCGTCGCTTTCCATATAAATTATAAGTGTCATTAGTTCATATAAAGCACATTGTCTCAATATATCACTTTTTAAGATTAATTGCAAATTTTACTTGAAATGTAGCAAGTTTTGTATTGAATTGAAGCAAC
The DNA here is from genome assembly GCA_964413985.1 of uncultured Rickettsia sp. Lineage (GTDB taxonomy): Bacteria > Pseudomonadota > Alphaproteobacteria > Rickettsiales > UBA1997 > CAMCFD01. The sequence goes on from CAYPUN010000034.1 coordinate 9,401, forward strand.
CCAAAGGCGATTTTAGCGCTAGTTAATACAAACAATATTGGTAAATTTATGGATAACGGACAAGGCGATGCAAATGCAGCAAAAAAAGCTGAAGGTAGAAAAAGAGATGTATTGATTGCGGAAATTACGATGAACGAATTGTATGGAGTTGAGTTTTCAAAAATGATTTTGCGCGGCGAAGAGCAATCTTCGATACCAAAAAAAGTGAGTGACTTTAAAGCTGTATTATCAAAATTTGATACAAAAGATCTAGAGGAGCGCCTACAGAGTTCGCAAGAGCTGGCAAATGATTTTAAAAATTTCTTGAAATATCAAAAAGAGTTTGAAGATAAAGCGGGGCAAAAAAATGATGCGAATGATGCGGTTGGTAGTCAATATTATTCGCATGTTAACAATGAATCTTCTGCGCCATCCAAACCCTCTGAAGCTCCAATTGCAATTAAAGGAAGTTCTTTACTTCCAACAAGGGCAACTCATCTTTTTAAGGATCAGTAGATAAATTTGTAGACTTGGATCGGCTATTATCGGACCCAAGGCTTAACTTGGGATCCGGTAATTTAAGACTTTATAAAGATTACTTTTTCTTCTTCACAAACCTCTTCCTCACAGGCTTGTTCTTCGCCGCTTCAATCAAATCGATCGCGCGATTTAATCCAACTTCAAGCACGTCATCATCCTTCAGCGACACAAATTTGCCATCGTGCGCGATATATGGGCCGTAAGGTCCTACGCTGGCGATGATTTTTTTGCCGCTTTCTGGGTGATTGCCAATTTCGCGTGGCAAAGACAAAAATCCTGTCGCGGTTTTCAAGTCAATCAAATTTGGATCGATTGATTTTGGAATTGAAACGCGTTTTGGTTTTGCAACCTTTGCAGCCTTTGGTTTTGTGGCTTTTGCGGCCTTGGCTGGTTTTTTGGTTGTTTTCGATTTGGTCGCTTTCTCTTTCTTTTTTTCTTCGCTGGCTTTGGCTTTGGCGTCTGCAACTTCTTGCGCAGCGACTTCGCTTCCGGCTAGCTCTAAATATGGGCCGTAAGGTCCGATCTTCACGATAATTTCATAACCGGTTTTTGGATCTTTGCCCAAATTTCTTGGTTCAAACATTGGTTTTGGGGCGCCACCATCCTCGCCATCAGCGCCTTCGTCGCCTTTGTCGAAAATTTGCATTGTGTGTTTGCATTCTGGATAATTTGAGCAGCCGATGAAAGCGCCAAACTTGCCAAGCCTTAAGCCAAGCGAACCCGTGCCACATGTTGGGCAGGTGTTTTTGGCTTTTCCATCTGAATCAACTCCAAAAATTTGGCCGCCGATTTTTTGGTTGAGAACATCCAAAACGTCGCCAAATGGCTTCAGCTCTACTTCTTTGATGGTGCCGTTAAAATCGCCCCAGAATTTTTTGAGGAAAATTTTCCAGTTTAATTTGCCTTCTGAAATGGTGTCAAGCTCGTCCTCAATTGATGCGGTGTAGCCATATTCAACATATTTGGCAAAAAATTCTTTCAAGAAAGTTGTGACAATACGGCCGCGCTCTTCTGGAAAGAAGCGCTTGCGATCAAGTTTTACATAGCCGCGATCTTGCAACACGGAAATGATTGCCGCATAAGTTGAAGGGCGACCAATGCCAAGTTCTTCAAGTTTTTTTACTAAGCTGGCTTCCGAATAACGTGGAGGCGGTTCGGTGAAATGTTGCGCCGGTTTCACTTCGATCAAAGATAAATTTTCTTGCGCGGCAAGGTCGGGAAGCGGCTGTTTTGCTTCGTCCTCGTCTTTTTCGTCGTCTTTGTCTTCGTTATAAATTTTATAAAAACCATCGAAGCGGACAACTGATCCAACAGCGCGCGCCTTTGCGTATGAAGGCACAGTGACGATATCAACCACCACCTGATCGAAAATTACATCAGCCATTTGTGATGACACCATACGCTTCCAAACCAAGTCATATAAGGCGTGCTGGTCTTCGTCTAAATATTTTTTTACGCTTTCTGGCGGCAAAGAAAAATCGACGGGACGAATGGCCTCATGGGCTTCTTGCGCATTTTTAACTTTGCTTTTGAAAATATTGGCAGAATCTGGCAAATATTTTTCGCCATAAGTGCTTGAAATATATGAGCGCACGGCAGTTATTGCTTCTGGCGCAACATCAATGCTGTCAGTTCTCATATAGGTGATGAGACCTTGATTTGAGCCGCCAATTTCAACACCTTCATAAAGACGTTGCGCGACTGCTCGGGTTGAAAGTGACTCGCTACAGCAACGGAACCGTC
>CAYPUN010000035.1:0-11362 GCA_964413985.1 uncultured Rickettsia sp.
CTTCGCCAAAAATTTTTGTCAACTTTTGTTTTTTGCGCAAGGCTTTTTGTTCTTTGATCAAAACCTCGCTAAACTCAACATCTTCGCGGCTGCGCGCCTTTATCATGCGATCAACTTTTGGTTGCAAATTTTGGTTTCCAGCCAAAACATATTGCTTGTCGTTCAGATTTGACGCGATGCCATAATAGTCATAATCTGGAATTTGAATATTGTCAAATTCAAGCCCAGAGGCAACAAATGCCGAGCTTAGGTTGGTGTTATAATTCAGCTCAAACATATCCTCTGGAAATTTTTGCGCGATGGCTTTTGCGGCGATAAAAGTTTTTTCATCGGGCGAAAAATTTTCGCTTTCCTTGAGAGCAAATCTTGAGGTGTCAATGTTGGCTGAAGAATAGCGACTGGCTCCCGACACTCCCACCACCTCATCCGCCGAGGCAAATGGATCGTTGTTTGTGGGGCGAGTTTTGGTGGTTGGTGTCAGCAAAATTTGACTATTGTCGCTATAATTTCTTGGCGGCGCAATACGACCTTCATTTATTTTTGCCGTTTGCGATGAAAATTTTCTTTGGAATTCTTCGTTATATTTTTGTTGCACATCATCACTCATGCAAGAGGCGAGGGCGCAAAGCGATAGCAGCAAAAAACTTTTGGTAAGAAAGTTGCTTGAAAGCATTATTTATTTTTTATGATTATCGCCTGATGTCCTGATTTATCTAGCTTGGCAATTGTTGCGCTTGCTTTTTGTTTGTTTGGAAATGGTCCAATCAAAACGCGATAAACTGTTTTTTCGCCATTTTGCGCTTCTTCAATTTTTGCTGGCGCAGCTTTCGTAGAAAATTTTTCAATTTGCGACAAAGAAGTTTTTGCATGTTGCAACACGCTAAATGAGCCAATTTGCACAAAAATTCCTTTTTGTTTTTTTGTAACTTCTGCGTGGCTAACTTCGTCTTTTGGTTTTGACAAAACCATATTTTTTGCTGCGTTTTTTTCGTTTGCGCGTGATTTTTTATTGTCCGCAAGGCTATATTCGATGGTTTTATTTCTGTCTTCGCCTTCGCCAGCAGCCAATATATCAGCGTCGCTCACAGCTGGAGCGGCTTGCATATTTTGTGAATTTGTTGGAGTTTGCAAAGTGTTTCTGATGGCTTCTGAAGATGAGGCGCCAAAATTATCGCCATATTTGTTGCTTGATGCAGCCTGCTGCTGAGGCAAATCGCTCTTGCGCGGTTGAGCTTGAATTTTTTCTTCTGTCAAATTTCCCTGCGCTTGCAAAGCTTGCATATTGAGCTCGGGAGTGCGCATCTGCACTGGTTTCGGGTTGCCCTGCAAATCAACAATACGCATTTGAGATGGTTGAGCTTGAGGCTTGCAACCAATCAGCGCAACAATCGCGCTCAATAAAAATATTTTTGCAGTCTTCATAAAAAATTAAATTTGATCAAAATAAATTTGGGGTTAAAGATATAGTGTTTTTTAAATTAATTATCAAATTATAAATTGGGCGGTTATTTCTTTGTTCTTTGTCACGCCATTATACTCTTGTCACAGGTGATATAGCCCTTAGACGCTCTAACCGCGGCTGAAGTCGCGTCTAAGTGCTATATCACCCGTGACAAGAGTATAATGGCTGCATCAGTCGCGACAAAAGAACAAAGGGATAATTGTGATTTATTTGCGCAAGGCGAGGGTTACAAAGCTAGGGAAATCAAACCATTTGGAATTTTTGGTTCAAACCAACTGGAATGGGGCGGATAAATTTTTGTTTTGATTAAGTTTTTTTCTAAACGAAATTTTGGTATTAAAATTTCCAAATTTGTTTTGGGGTCTGCATCTGCTTTGGAGTTGGTTTCATAATCGCCAATTGCGCAATGGGTGAAGTTCAAATTGCCGTCATCATCGCGCCCAATATTTTTATTAAAAAAATCTAAAATTTTGTGTTGAGCATTTTTGCTTGCTGATTTTTTGATTAATATTTTTTTTCCGCAATCAACAAACACAAGCTCTTGCAGCTTTTTTGGAATTTCTTGAATTTGCGACAATTCAAAATTATTGCGCAAAAAATTTAAGCAAATTTCTTTTTTTTGCGCATCTAAATTGTGATATTTTCGATAAACTTCTTTGCTAAAAATATTTTTTCTAGAAACCATCAAAGCCAAGAAAAACTTGATTTGCGGCAGGTTTTTAAAAGACTCAATACGATGATGACCATCAGCAATCAAAAAATGATTTATGTTGCGATAAATTTCTTGTGTTTTTTTATTTTCAGAAATTTTCCAAAATTCATATAATGTTTCGTCTCCTTCAATTGCAAGGGTTGGCAGCTTATTTTTTATTGCCAAATTTAAATAATTCTCAATCTCAATATCGTTTTCGTGAACCAAAATAACAGGATTGATTTGAATGCGATTTTTGTCCAAGCAAGAAATATGGTGCTTAATTTTTTTGGGAGAAATTTGTTCGTGAAAAAAAATATTATTTTTGATAAGGGTTGTGGAGACAGGCGATATAAGGCCCAGTGAAGAAAAATCAGCATTGCTGGTTTTGCAAATATAAAAGCAATCTTGCTCTTTTTGATGTGGCGCAATAACAATTGAGGGCTGGGCGTTGATCATTTTTTAGCTGAAGAAATTTTCAATTTCAATTGCTTGATTGCTTTTTTTAGCTTCAGCAAAAATATAATCCGCCACAGCAATATCAAGGATTCCCATGCCCATTGGTGAAATTATCGTCGGTTTTTTTGGATCTAATTTTGGGTCATCAACAATCATTTCGCCAATTGTGGCATTGATAAAATCATTGTGCCCACATTGCATTTGAGTCAGATGTGGCGCGGTGTTGGCCTTCAAAACATGCTCAACATCATCAACGATATTGTTGGAATCAATCAATATTTCTGGCCCCAAATCGCGCAAAGAAATATTGAGCGCAACGGGATTGTGTTTAAACAGCGCAATGTTGTGAACATAAGGCTTGGGAGCAGTTGTTGCAAACAATATCAAATCAGAATTTTGAATTAAATCTTCAACATTTTGCGCAATTTTAAAATTTTTTTGTGCGCCAAATTTTTTTGCATATTCAGGTTCTAAATCAAAAATTGCAATCTCATCAATTTGCCATTTTTGCAAATTTAAACATTCTAAAAACACTTTAGAAATATTGCCGCAACCAACAATGCCAAGGCGTTTTACGTGTTTGTTTTTAAGCACCAAATAGGCCGACAAAATTGCAGAATTTACAGTGCGCAGCGCACTAATCACCGCGCCTTCCATGCACGCAACGGGAAAACCGGTTTCATAATCGTTCAAAATTATCAAGGCCGAAGCGCGTTTCAAATCATGTTTTATATTTTCAGGATTGCTCGAAATCCATTTTATTCCAGAGCGGCGCGGCTCTTCCATAATTGCCGCTGGAAGCGCGATAATTCTTGACGCAGGCTTGTCAGGAAAAGTCAAAAAATGACTCGGCGGATTGATTGCTTTTTTGTGAAAATGTTGCACATAAGCCTGTTCAACTGCTTGATAAATTTTTTGCGGATTTTGATTGCTGATTTTTGTAATCACATCTTGTGTGATCAAAGAAAAATTTTTGGTCATTTTAAAAATAATTTTATTGCAAAGGATTGTGACTGATTCCAAATTTTTCTTTCACCCAATTTGGATTATAAATCGTGTCGATATATTTCTCACCAAAATCTGGCGAAAGCGCGACAACATTGACTTTGGAATCAATTTTTTTTGCATAATCTTTAACAGCGTGAATCACGCTTCCCGAAGATCCACCCAAAAATAATCCATGTTTTTTCAGCAAATAATTACACATTTCAACCGCATCTTTTTCATCAACAAAAATCACCTCATCAATATTTTTTTGCGAGCAAATTTCTGGCCGCCGACTTGTGCCAATTCCGGGAATATAACGCGGCGCAGGCTTTGAACCAAAGGTCACCGAGCCAGTTGTGTCAATTGCAACAATTTTAGTTTTTGGTGAAAATTCTTTAAAAAACTTTGCGCATCCCATCAATGTTCCCGTGGTTCCAGCGCCAATAAAAAGATAATCTAAATTTGAAAATTTTGCAAAAATTTCTTTGGCGGTGCTGTTATAATGTGCGTCAACATTGAAGCTAGAGGCATATTGATTTGTCCAAATCAAGCCATCATCTTTTGCCAACATTTCTTTGATCAAATCGATGCGCGTGCCAAGAAACCCACCGCTTTGATCGCGCTGCTGCACCTGAATAACTTGCGCGCCATACAATTTGATATATTGCTCAGATTTTGGCGCAGTGTTGGGATCGGTCACGCAAATAAATTTATAGCCGCGAGCCTTGCAAACAATAGACAGAGCAATTCCCAAATTTCCTGAAGAAGATTCAATAATCGTATTTTTTTTAGGCGAAATATTTTGCGTTTTTTCTAAACCATCAATCAGCGCAATTGCAGTTTTTAATTTGATCGAACCTGCAATATTCAAGCCTTCAATTTTAATGAAAAAATTTTCTAGCCCAAAATCATCAACTTTAAAAAACTGCTCGCAAGAAGCGATTTGACAGGCTTCGTGATAAATCATATTATCTCCAAATCCAATTATAAACCGCCATCGCACCAGTTAGTTTGTGATAAGCTTGTTCAAAAGCGATGCTGTTTTTGCCATCCAAAACTTCGCTATCAGTGTCGCCACCTCGCACCGCAGGCAAATCATGCATAAAAATTATTTTATTTTTTGACGCCGCAATTATCTGATCCAGCAATTTTTGATTCACTTGAAATGGAACAAAAGCATCTTTCCATTTTGGGTCTGCACGCTTCACCCCCATGGTTTCCCAGCGCGTGGTATAAACCACATCAACATTTTGCGGAATAATTTTTGCATCAAAAAATTGCTCAATTTTTGAATTATTCTGCGCGGCAATTTTTTGGCAATCGCTCAAAAATTCCAAAGGCAGCGAATAATCTTTTGGTGTAAACAAGCTGAGGTGAATGTTGCCAAGCTTGCTTGCCATCAGCGCCAAAGCGGTTGTGGTGTTGTTTCCTTCGCCATAATAAGCGATGTGAATATTTTGATATTTTCCAAGTGCCTCATCAATTGCAACCATGTCGCCAACAACTTGGCTTGGATGTTCAAAATCACTCATTGCGTTAATCACTGCCATCGAATCTTGACTTGCCAAAGCCTGCATATCATCAATTTTTTCGTTGCTTCTAACAACCAGCGCATCAAGAAAATTGGCCAAAACGCGCCCAGTGTCATGCAAAGTTTCGCCAGTGTTAATCTGCAAATCGCTAGGGCCATAAGCTATAACCGCCGCCCCCAATTTTTGTGCCCCAACCGTGAAAGCAGTGCGGGTGCGAGTTGAGGGCGCTTTAAAATAAATTCCAACAGTTTTATCGACAAATTTATTGCGATATTTGCCAAAATTTTTGTTGATGTCTATGGCCAGCGCCACCAGATTTTGCGCATCTTGATGCGATAAATTTTTTAAAGTGAGAAAATCTTGTTTCATAATATTTTAAAATTAGCGCGTCCGCCCATGTTGCCTTCCAGCCGCTTGCTCCTGCGCCTCAATCATGCTAACCCAGAACCCTCTATTAGCACGCTTATTAATAATCTGCGCCGACTGAATCAAATAAGTTAATTTTTGCCCCAAAATCACCGAAGTCCAGAACCCAACCGGCTTCACCACATCAACAATTTTCACTTCGCCAAGTTCACTTTTTTCTTGCTGCTGCTCTTGCGAAGGCATCAACTCATAACTCTGATTCGCCGCCGCTGGCCGTCCAATCTTGTCAGCCCTAGTCGCAGAATGCGCCTTTGGCAATTCATCCAATTTGCGCAACAATTCCTCATCTTCTTTAACAAATTTCTTAATATCATTTTTGATAAATTCCGCCGTTTTTTTCGAATTGCTATAAATAACTTGCGCCACAAAAAACAACAACGCAAAAGCCAGTCGAACCGCGATAATCATGCACAAACCAGCCATCACAATCACAAAAATCGGATGATTTTCAAAAAGCGAACCAAAATTAAAATTAATCATTGTCATATTATTTACATTCCTCTTTTAACGTTGCATAAGCCTTGGCAAAGCCAATCAAAGAATAGGTGTCATTAGCAATTTTGTTATCGCGCGTAGTGCCGCTGACAGTGAGCTCATCACTCTTTTGCATTTCTTTAATTATATCTATATCGTCATTGTTGTTATCGGCCCAAGCCAGCGCCATATAAGGAAACAAATAGAATTTTTTAGCGCCAAACGAAATTTCAACATCGGTGGTTTGTTTATAGATGAAGCCAGAAGAGACGCTGACTTCATCGGCATCATTCACCAAATTTGTCACCAGCAAATAAGGCTCGCCCCGACTTAAAAAATTGCCGTCACGTTTTATTGGCAGTGAAACCAAATAACACACAATGTTATCGCCGCGATTACTCTTAAACAAATGCCAATCTTTAAACTGCATTGACAAATCTTTGGCATTTGCGGCTTCATTTTGCCAAAAAAGCAGCAAAAACGCCATCAAAAGCGCAAAAAACGGTCGGCAAAGCTTAATTTTGGTCGCTAAAAGCGTCATATTGACTTTTTATAGTTTTTGGTTGATAATTTAGCCTTAATTTTAACTATTGCAAAATATTTATTTAAAAATGTCAGCAGAAATATCGCAAAATTCAAACGAACATGCTATTGCCAAAGGTTCAGAACTGGGTTCAGAAGCGGGTTCAGAAATGGCCGCAGGCCACGTCGCAGAAGCTGGCGCACATGATGCGCACACGCCACTAAGTCAATTTGAAGTCAAAAAAATCTTCGATTTGCATTTTGGATCAATCGATCTAAGCCTTACAAACTCAGGCTTATACATGATTATCGCCACTGCAATTGCAATTTTGTTTCTGCATTTAGCCACCAAAAGAAAATCGCTGATTCCATCAAGATTGCAAGTTATTGCTGAAGGAATGTATAATTTCATCATCGAAATGGTCAGAAATGGCATTGGCAATGAAGGAAACAAATTTTTTCCGTTGGTTTTCAGTTTGTTCGTTTTCATTTTGCTGTGCAATTTGCTTGGCATGACACCATATTCATTCACGGCAACAAGCCAAGTGGCAGTCACTCTCTCGCTTGCTTTGATCGCTTTCACAACTGTCACGGTTTTTGCAATTTGGCGCAACGGATTTTTCGGATTTCTTCACATGTTTTTGCCAAGCGGAGTGCCGCTTTTGATGGCTCCAGTCATCTTCTTGATCGAGTTTTTCTCGTTTTTAATCCGTCCAATCACATTGTCGGTTCGTCTTTTTGCCAACATGGTTGCAGGCCACGTTTTGCTTAAGGTTGTGGCCGGTTTCATCATCTCACTTGGCATAGTTTTTGGCGCATTGCCTTTTGTTTTCAGCATCGTTATGATTGGCTTTGAAACCTTCGTGGCCGTGCTTCAAGCCTATATCTTCGCAATTTTAGTTTGCGCATATTTAGGCGAGGTTACTAGAGCCCACTAGTTGGAGCTTATATTTGAATTTTTTACGAGATTTGGTCTTTGCTTATTTTCGGCCAAGTGTAATTTTGTCACCACCGCTCGGGAAATGGCAAAAAATAAGCTGATTAACGTAAGTTAATCATAAACCCAAACTTTAATTTTAATTTTTTTAAACATGGAACTAGTATCTCTTAAATTTATCGGCGTTGGCCTTTGCTCAATTGGCATGTATGGCGCTGCTATGGCAATTGGAAACATCTTCTCTGGATTTTTCAACAGCCTTGCAAGAAACCCATCTGCTGCAAGCAAAATCGAAAAATACATCTATATCGCTGTAGGTCTTGCAGAAGCTATGGGTATCTTTGCCGTGCTTCTTGCGTTCTTGATTTTGTTCTCAAAATAGTTTGTTCTCAAAATAGTTTTTGTGTGTGCCGCTGCGCCCTTCAAAAATAGGGCGCGGCGGCCATATCATCATTAATTTTTTTAAAAGATGCCTCAATTCGATTTTACAACTTATAGCGCGCAAATTTTCTGGTTTGGCCTTTGTTTCGCCGCGCTTTATTATTTTATGGCAAGTGTGATTTTGCCAAGAATTCGCGAAATTTTAAGCGAAAGAAAAAATATTATCAGTCAAGATTTGTTCAACGCCGAAAGTCTTGACGAGCAAAACAATTCCGTCAAAATCAAAACCGACGAAGTGTTGCTGGCTGCAGATTTGCAATATAAAATAGCCCTTGAAAATGCCACAAAAGAAGCGGCACGCTTGAAAGAAAAAGCGCTTGAAGAATTTAAAACAAAAGCGGCGCAAATGATTGAAAAATCAAAAGCCGAAATTGACAAAATGGTTGAACAATCGGCCTCTAAAAATGAAGAACTTGCCAAGCAAGTTGCTACTTTAACTCAAAATAAAATTTTTAATTCTTAATATGTTTGACGAAAAATTTTGGTTAGCAATTGCATTTTTTGTATTTGCTGCACTTATTATAAGACACGTTATGCCAATCATCATGAAGCAGCTTGACTCTAAGTCAAAACAGATTGCAGAAGAACTTTTGGCGGCCAAAGAAATGAAAGAAAACGCGGCGCGTTTGCTTGAAAATGCCAAAAAACGTTATGAAGAATCTGCGGCTTATGCAAATCAGTTGATTAAAGATTCGGCAGTTGAGGCGCAAAAATATTTTGAAGAATCGCTGAAGGCAGCAGAAACAGAGATCGCCAAAAAAATGACTGCGGTTGAAAATCGTATCAAGCAAGAGCAAGAAAGTGCAGTGCGCGAAATGAAAGTAAAAATCATCGAAGGCGCTCTGGCTGCGGTTCACGGCAGTTTGCAAAATGTGCAAAAAGACAAATCTGATATTTTAATCAAAAAATCTGTTAACGATCTTAGCAAGATGGTTCATTAAAAAAACTCATGAAATTTACTCTCTCTTGGCTTAAGCAATATCTTGACACTCAAGCTGACGTGGCGCAAATTTGCGCTAGTTTAACAAACATCGGACTTGAGGTTGAGTCTTGTGAAGACAAGGCGCAGGCTCTGTCATATTTCTCGGTTGCCAAAATTCTTGATGCAAAAAAACACGAAAATTCTGATAAATTAAAAATTTGCCAAGTTGAAGTTGCTGGTGGGCAAACATTGCAAATTATTTGCGGTGCAGCCAATGCCAGAGCTGGTATTAAGGTTGCTTATGCGCCAATTGGGGCGGTGATTCCGGCCAATCAAATGGTGATAAAAAAGGCAAAAATTGCTGGAGTTGAAAGCAATGGCATGCTTTGTTCAGCCAGAGAATTGGGGCTTGGCGAGGCCGATGAAGGCATTATCGAAATTGATGAAAAATTTGCAGTTGGCACAAAAATCACTGACATTTTTAATGCGGGTGAGGTGGTGATTGAAATCAACGTTACGCCAAATCGCGGTGATTGTCTTGGTGTTTATGGAATTGCGCGCGACCTTGCTGCGTCTGGCTTGGGAGTTTTGAAGAAACCTGATATAGAAAAAATTTCTGGCAAATTTGCATTGCCAATTGCGGTGAAAAATTCGGCCAGCGATGGCGAAGCTTGTGGTTTTGCTGTTTTTCGTGTTCTAAGAAATCTTAAAAATTGCGAATCGCCAAAGTGGCTGAAAGACCAGCTGGCAAGCGTTGGAGTCAATTCTATTTCGGCGTTGGTGGATGTTACAAATTATGTGATGCTGTGTTTCAATCGTCCAATGCATGCTTATGACGCCTCTAAAATCAAGGGTGCAGTTGATATTCGCTTTGCCAAAAATTCTGAAAAATTTATTTCTTTAAAAAATGGAGAATATATTTTGGATGAAAAAATGTTGACAGTTTCTGATGATGAGAAGGTGCTTTCAATGGCTGGTATCATGGGCTCTGGCAATTCTGCTTGCTCGGCTGAAACCACCGAAATTTTGCTTGAGGCAGCATATTTTGATGCGGTTGGCATTGCGCAAACTGGGCGCAAATTGAACATAATCACCGATTCGCGCTATCGTTTTGAACGCGGCGTTGACGCCAGAATTTGCTTGGACGAAGTTGAGTTTGCAACAAAGCTAATTCTTGAAATTTGTGGTGGTGAAGCAAGCGAGATAAAAGTTCTTGGTGCGCAAAAACCAGCACGAAAAATTGAATTTGATTTGAGTTTGATAAAAAAACGCACAGGCGTTGAAGTGGCTCCAGACAAGGCGGCGCAGATTTTACAAAATTTAGAATTTGGCCTTGAAAAAACTTCTCAGCAAAATTTTTTAGTGACAATTCCATCGCACAGAAGTGACGTTGAAGGCCCTTGTGACTTGGTTGAAGAGGTGATCAGAATTTATGGTTATGACAAAATCACGCCGCAAAAATTAGATATTGCTCCAGCAAAATTTACAACAGACATATTTGACAAAGTCAGGCTGCAACTGCTTGCAAACGGCATGACAGAAAACATCAACTGGTCATTTTGCGATCACAATTTGGTGGCGCAATTTGCTGAAACAAAACCAGAATTGATGCTGGCAAACCCAATTGCCGCCGATTTAGACCATATGCGTCCAAATTTGTTGATTGGCTTGATTCAATCTTATCAAAGAAATTATCTGCGCAATTTTTCTGACATTTCTTTTTTTGAAATTGGCAATGTGTTTTTGGGTGTTGAAGAAAAGCTGCAAAAGCTTATGATTGCTGGCTTGCGCGCTGGCAAAAACAAAGAGCAAGATCATTATCAAGATCAGCGCGATTTTGATATTTTTGATGTGAAAAAAGATTTTCTTGATGTGATTGAAATTTTTGGTTTGAAATCGTCAAGTTTGCAAATTGTCACCGAAAATGCGCCAAAATATTATCATCCGCATCGCTTTGCGGCGTTGAAACTTGGCAAAAATATTGTTGGATATTTTGGTGAAATTCATCCAAAAATTGCTAAAAAATTTGATTTGAAGACAACACTAAACGCTTTTGAGATTTTTGCTGAAGCCTTGCCACAAGCGGCCAAAACAATAAACAAAAAATCTTTCATCAGCAACGATTTGCAAAATGTGCAGCGCGATTTTGCATTTTTGCTCGATAAATCACAAATGATTGGCGATCTTGCAAAAACTATTGAAAATTGTGACAAGCAATTGATTAAACAAGTTGATATTTTTGATATTTATAGCGGCAAAAACATCGAAGAAGGCAAGAAATCCGTGGCCTTGCGCGTTATCATCCAGCCAATAGAAAAAACTTTAACCTCGCAAGAAATCGATGTTTTGAGCAAAAAAATTATTGATGCAGTTGTTTTGGCACACAAAGCGCAGCTTAGATAGTCAAGGATTTTAAGGGGGGGGGTAAAATTTGTATAATGGCCTCATTGCAACGAGCTATATACCTCTTGAACGCGACTGAGCCACGGTTGGAGCGTTCAAGAGGTAT
>CAYPUN010000036.1:0-8294 GCA_964413985.1 uncultured Rickettsia sp.
GTCTTCGCCATGGAAGTTTGCGGTTGGGGTGTAGAGGATTTTTTGTCTTCCAGAAGTGTCAGTTATAACTGACAATTTTCCGTGGGATGGATTTGTTGTTGCAGCAATTCGTAGCAAGTCTCCATCAACATCTGAGGCATTTGCTAAAACGTCGATTATGATAGAATTGTCTTCGTTGACAGTTGTGGTTGTGGCTGATGCAACTGGTCTGTCATTGATTGCGGCGACGTTGACATTTATTGTTGCAGTTGTTGCGCCACCACGCCCGTCAGAAATTGTGTAGGTGAATTGGTCTGCGCCGTTGTAGTTTGCATTTGGCGCGTAGAGGATTTTTTGTTTGCCGGAAGTGTCAGTTATAACTGACACATTTCCGTGAGCCGCATTGCCGGCTTGAGAAATTGCAAGAGCGTCTCCATCAACGTCAGCAGCGCTTGTCAGCACATCAATTGTAACCGCATTATCTTCGCTTGTGGCCGACAAAATATCGAGAGCGATTGGCAATTTGTTGATCGCAATGGTGCCATCTGAAAATTGTATAGCCTCAACTTTTCTTAAATAATCAACCCCATCAATTCCACCATTTTTATGAGTGACGATCCAACCATTTTGATCTTCGGTTATAGTGTAATCACTTTGCCTGCCGCTATAAATTGCTATATCAGAACCCGCTCCACCATTGATTATATCGTTTCCTGCACCGCCAGTTATTTGATCGTTGTCGGCTCCGCCATTCAATTGATCACTGCCTTCATTGCCAAACAGAATGTCGTTGCCAAAACCGCCATTGATGATGTCGTCGCCAAGGCCACCGCTAATTTGATCGCTTTCAAATGCGTTAGTATAATCTGTCGCTTCAATTGCATCGTTTTTAACATCGCCAAACAAAATATCGTTTCCGGCACCACCATTGATGATATCAGCTCCGCCATTGCCACTGATCATGTTGTCTTGCGCATTGCCAGTGATGTTATCGGCATAATATCCACCCTCAACATTTTCGATATTTCTTAGAACATCATTTGCATCAATTTGTCTTGATGTTTGCAGTGCAACTGGCTGATATTGCACCATATAAAAATTATTGCCATTTGCTGTTCTGAAAGCAGAATTCATATTAAGAAAATCCGTATCTAGCACTGGCGTTACGCCCTGTTGGCCGTTAGAATCCAAATATACAAAAAGATCTTTAGATAAAATAACCAAATAATAATTGTTGATTTGATAGGTAGTGATTTTTGGCCTGTCCACATGCACAGCGCCGCCCTGCTCTAAATTGATGGTTAGTCGAGTTTGTATGTCGGGTCTGTTATATCTGACAGTGTCAACTCCTGCGCCTCCGTCAAGCAAATCTGATGCGCCGTCATAGGCATCCAAAATATCAGCGCCATCACCACCATAAAGCTCGGAAGTGCCGATTCCATTGAACAAATGATCATCTCCCCCTTCGCCATATATTTTGTCATTGCCATTTTCTCCATGAAGAAAATTATTTTGATCATTGCCAGTGATTATATCAGCATATAAAGAGCCATGCACATTTTCTATGCCAGCAAAGGTGTCGCCCGCTGCATCGCCACCAGTTGCAATGTTGGTTTTTAAGTTGATGTTGATGCCAGTTGCAGAATCATAATATGTTATAGCATCATTTCCTGCGCCACCATCAATAACATCTGCGCCTGCGCCACCATTGATTGTATCATCACCATCTTCACCATAAAGCCTATCATTTCCTGCGCCGCCAGTTATTTTGTCTCGGCCTGCGCCGCCATAAATTGCGTCATCTCCTTCTTCACCAAGCAGCCAATCGTTATCTGCATTGCCATAGATAGTGTCATTTCCTGCGCCGCCAGCAATATAATCTTCGTTAGACCCGCCATTAACAACATCATTTCCGCCTTTGGCAAAAATATAATCGCCAATATTAGAGGCATTGATTGTTTCAGCGCTATCAGTAAAAACTTTTTTTAATATTGTGTCATCTTCGTTTATTTGGACATTGCCTTTTTCCATGTCGGAATAATAAATATCAGTCCCCCAATTGATTTTGATTGCCTCATCGCTGATTCCAAAATTTTGATTGAATATGCTGGTTAAATCGGCGTTGATTTGTGCAAAATCAACCCCCAGCTCAGTTTTGTTGAGATATAAAATATGGGCTATTTCAGAGGCAAAATTGACATCAACAACATTGAAATCTCTAATTTTTTGGATTAAGTTTTGATAGTTTGTGTTGAGCGATATTTTGTCGGTGGCAAAATCATATGTGGCTTCAGAAAATATATCTGCCAAAGGGCCTTGCACCAAAAAGCGATTTGTCATTTCAGAAAATATTCCATCCCAAGCTTTTTTAATATCAAGTGAGGCAAAATGCCCAACAACATATCTGTTGCCAAGCTGCTCCCACTCTACTCCGGCAAATTTTTCGATAAATTTTAATTTTCTGGCGTCAATGTTTGAGCCATCTGCTTCGCTGAGCGCATCGGGATTAGTCGCATCAACTCCAGCCCAGCGATAAAGAATATTTTCTAGCAATTGCGAAATCTCGCCAATTCTGGCTTTGTCAAGGGTGCTAAGCTCGGTTACCATTTGCAGCAAGACATCATCTTTGCTCATGGCAATATGAAGCGCGGGCATGTCGCCATATCCTCGCGAAAGCGGAAGAAGAAGAGCTTCAATTTTAACCTCAAAGCCATTGCCAAATTGCTCTGATTGCGATCCCTTAAACCAAGTGTTGGCGTTGTCATTCAAAAAATGCACGTCATAAATATTTTGCGCAGTGCTGTTGTCGGTATAAGTGATTGCAGACTTCCCCGAAATATAATTTTCATTTTGATATTGATCTAAAGCAGTTTTGGCCAGCGATATTTCTTTGATGTTGTGACTTGCCAAAGACCCAAGCTCCCCTTCCTCAGACACGCCATTTTGATTCAAATCTCGCCAAATTTTTAGATTGTTAAATTCTGCATCTTGCGCATCAATTTTGTTGTTGTGATTGCTATCAAGCAGCGCCAGCTCGTCCCAAGCACTCATGCGATAATCGCCAAAAAGCTCTGTCACGTTATCGATATTGCTATTGCCATTGCGATCCAGCGCCAACATGCCATCATCAGATTTGATCCAGCCAACGCGGTTCACAAAGCCCGAGTTTTTGATGTCGAAAAACACGTTGGTTTCATAAGCGTGGCTGGTTTCGATGCCATCATTGTCGAGGTCGATGGCCAAGGGAGAGGCATGGTTTTGTGCGTTACCCAAATAGCGAATGGCGTCCTGCATTGGGTTTGAGAGGGTGAAGTTGGGAATTGCCAGCGAGCTGCTGTCTGGGCTGTATCCAGCTAGGGTAAATTGTGAAGTGTCGAATTTTAGCGAAGTGTCGATGAAGGTGTAGTTTGCGAAGCTGTTGTTTGCGACGTTGAAATTACTGGTGTTGATGCCAAGAGAGGTGAAGTTTTTTTGGACTAGGGATTGATTATAATACGAAGCAATATTTTGGTTATCATTATCAAAAATTGAAATTTTTGCAGCACTCATTTGTGCGCTGGTTTGAGCAATGCTCAGCTTGGCTGCATTGCTTAATAATGAAGAAGCGCTTTCAGCTAATTTTACCGTCATTTTATTCTTATTATCAAGAAGGAAAATTCCGCTGTCATTAAGAAGAAATTGATTAGCGTTAAGCGACTTTTCTAGAATTACTAAATTCTTTAAATGATCATTGCCGCCATCGCCCGATTGAGGCCTATATTCAGCGTTAGGATTTGTTAATCTGAAATTATTAATATTGTCTTCCACCCTTTCTTTTCCAAGATTGTAATAAGTTATTAATATTGCATCTTTATAGCTTGGGCTGTATGCCGACCATGCGGCTGGCGATTCTGCAGCAAAAAGATTATCGCCCTGTTTTAACATTAAAGCGGCGAAAGTAAAGGTGGTAGAATCTTTGGGATTACTAAGTTTTTCTGCTAAATTTCTATAATCGTTTGAAAAAGATTTAATTCCAAGCGGGTCAGAGTTTGGGTTTTCGGCGCTGTATTGGTTTAGTAGGGTTATTGCGGTTGAGAGTTTTATGTTGCCAATGCCGATATCATTTAGGGTTGGATGAGATATTTTGTCTTGAGCTGTTGGATTTAGCAATACACCCCTGTTTTCCGAAAGACTTATTTGCTCATAGTCGCTAGATAAAGATTGGTGATCGCGATTAGACCACCACTCTCCAAGAGTATTTCCGACGCCCTGTAATAAATTAAGATTTTCAATGGCATTAGCCTCTTCGGCTACAGCTCCAGCTAAAGCTTCTGGAGAGACTCCAACTTGATTTGCTATCCTAGATATTGCATTTTTATTTTGCGCCACATAATTGAACACTGAAGGTGCGTAGGTTATTTGGTTTTGAGAATTTGTCATGATGTTGTGTTTTTTGTTAATTATTAAAAAATAAAACTAGGCTTAAGAAATCTTGCCAACAAATATTTCGGCACAGATTGGAAGCAAAATGGATATCGATGTAAAAATTATTGCAAAATTTAGATATATTTTTTTGCCTTTTTTTATTGCTAAAATTTGAAAGAAAATTGAAAGCCACAAGAATTGAAACATCATTATTCCAAAGTACAGTATCATGATAAGCATCATTAAAAAATCATGGATACTCTCAAACTTTTCGCTTGATACCGACTTAATTAACCACAACGCTCCATTATCATAATAGGATAAGCTAGTGTGAATAAGTAAAAAAACAAATCCAAACGCCACCGCAAAAGGCGACCATAAGTATTTATCTAAACTCTTCAACCCATCCATTCTTTGCAAAATTTTTAAAACTATATAAGTTATAATTCCAACTATATATGGCGAAAAATATGGCACCCAATAAAGTTTTGGCATTTTTTATGATAAATTAAAATTTAAATGAAAAATAGTTGTATATTAACGACAGAACCAAGAGATATGAAAACACAAAAATTATTTTTTTAAAATAACTAGCTTCATAAAATAAAGAAGCAAAGCAAGGCAAAGAAAAATATATTATGAAAAAAATCTGAGCCTTTAAAGTAAAAATTTTAACAGAAGAAAAGGGGTAAAAGAGGCGCTTTGAAAAAACCCCCTCATCTATTCTTATTAAATCAATTATAATGTTATAAATATTTGAAAAAAGTACGTAAGAACCAAGCGCAACAATAATCCAATACAAAAATTTCCAAACTTTCCATTCAGTAAATTTTTGCCATTTTTCTTTAATTTGATTGCTATATTTCACAAGATTGCGAATTAAAATTATAACAAAAAATGAATTTTAGATTTAGATTTTTTTGAAATTTCTTAGCTATCATACTCTTCTGGTTTTTAATTTTGGTGTTAACTAATGAATTTGATCCAGCCAACGCGGTTCACAAAGCCCGAGTTTTTGATGTCGAAAAACACGTTGGTTTCATAAGCGCGACTGGGTTTCTATGCCGTCATTGTCGAAGTTGCTATTTTCCCTTCACCCGCGCGCCAATTCTCAAACGAAGCGCGTTCAATTTGATAAATCCTGCAGCGTCTTTTTGATCATACACCGAATCTTCTTCAAAGGTTACGTGAGCTTCAGAATATAGGCTCTTTGCCGATTCGCGACCCATCACAGAAACATTGCCTTTATAAAGTTTTAAACGCACTTTGCCTTCAACATTTTCTTGCGATTTGTCGATGAGGGCTTGCAACATCTCGCGTTCTGGCGAAAACCAAAAACCGTTATAAATCAAACTTGCATAGCGCGGCATGATTTCGTCCTTTAAATGCGCGGCTTCGCGGTCAAGCGTGATTGATTCGATTGCGCGGTGTGCGGCAATCAACACCGTTCCACCCGGTGTTTCATATACTCCGCGCGATTTCATACCCACAAAACGATTTTCCACCAAATCGAGGCGACCCACGCCATTCTTGCCACCAAGCTCGTTCATCTTGGTTAAAATTTCTGCTGGTGACATTTTTTTGCCATCAATTGCAATTGGATCACCATTTTTGAATTCGATTTCGATGATTGTAGCTTGATCTGGCGCCTCTTCAGGCGACACAGTGCGCTGATAGACATATTCTGGCGCTGGCTGCGCTGGATCTTCCAAAACTTTGCCTTCAGACGAAGTGTGAAGCAGGTTGGCGTCTACAGAATATGGGGCTTCGCCGCGCTTGTCTTTGGCAACAGGGATTTGATTTTTTTCGGCATATTCGATCAATTTGGTGCGCGAGTTCAAATCCCATTCACGCCAAGGCGCGATAATTTTGATGTCTGGTTTGTTGGCATAATAGCTTAATTCAAAACGCACTTGGTCGTTGCCTTTGCCGGTGGCGCCATGAGCCACAGCATCTGCGCCCACCATTTTGGCAATTTCAATTTGACGTTTGGCAATCAGTGGGCGCGCAATTGACGTGCCAAGCAAATAAACGCCTTCATACAACGCATTGGCGCGAAACATTGGAAACACATAATCGCGCACAAATTCTTCGCGCAAATCTTCGATAAAAATTTCTTTCACACCAAGCATCTGCGCCTTTTTGCGCGCTGGTTCAAGCTCTTCGCCCTGCCCCAAATCGGCGGTGAAAGTCACAACTTCGCAATCATAATTTTCTTGCAACCATTTTAAAATTACAGATGTGTCAAGGCCGCCAGAGTAGGCTAGAACCACTTTTTTAATTTTGTTTTTCATTGATTTTTGAGAAATAATTTATTTATAAAAAGGACGCAAAAACCGTCAACGCCACAAATTTTTATGCATAATAAAGCCTTTTATCGAGGATACAACTTTTTATTTAGCCAGTCTTAGCGGTCAAGCGGAAAAATCACAACAAAAATATGAAAATTATTGCATCTTTCGCATCAATAATTAAAGCTATATGGGGTGTTTTTAACAATTTTTGCAAAATTTATGCAACTAAAAGAAATCCAAACCAGTGAAGAGATCGCGCAAACACTTGGTGTTTTGCAGCAAATTTATGAAAATCTTGACGCTGCAAACTATGTCGCAAAAATTTTAAGCATGATGGAACATGGCTATAAAATGGCCGCGGTGTTTGAAGATCCAATGGTTGAAAATGGCCGCTGCATTGGCGTTGTAGGCATTCGCATTGTTGACAAATTGAACCACGAAAAAGTTGTCGAAATTGAAGATTTTATGATTGACCGCCAAAAACGCGGCATTGGCGTTGGCAAAATGCTGTTGCGATTTGTTGATTGGCAAGCTATGATGTTTCGATGCAAACACATAATTGGCGCGCTTGAAACCAAGCGACAAGAGTCGCAAAAAATTTTCTCGCGCGAAAAGTTTATATTAGATGGATTTTTCTTTCGTAAAATATGCTAAATGTAATTCGTAAAAACCGTTCAAAACCGATTTATCTTTTTCGCAAATATATCGTCTTGCCGATAAAAATATTTCGCATGGCAATCGTTGACACTGTTCGTCAAGACGGTGTTGAGCACGCTGGATATTTGGCGTTTTTGAGTATATTTTCACTCTTTCCATTTTTGATTTTTCTCATCTCAATTGTGTCTTATGTTGGCGGCGACGCGCTTGGCATAAAAGTGATTTACAGCGCCATAAACTCTTTGCCAAAAGAAGCTGCCGACTCTTTGCTGCCAAGGGTTGCCGAAATTGTCTCTGGCCCGCCGCAAAGTTTTTTGACCATCGCCATTATTGGTGTAATCTGGACCGCATCATCATCAGTTGAAGGTTGCCGCACAATTTTAAACCGCGCTTATCGCGTGCATTTGCCGCCGCCCTACCCGCTGCGCCGCCTTGTCAGCATTCTCGAATTTTTTATTTTAACTTTCAGCATCGCCGTTGGCATCATGGTTTTTGTGATTGCGCCAGCAATTTTGGACATCAAAGAAGTTGAAAATTCGCTAGCATTTTTTGCCAAATATGATTCTGAGCAAGCGCGCCACACAACGATCGCGGTGTTTTTGGTAGCCGCAACATCTTTGCTTTATTATGCGCTGCCAAACGTAAAACAACGCATCACCAAAACCTTCCCCGGAGCAATATTGGCAGTGTTTCTCTGGTTTGAAACACAAAAATTATTCTCACTTTATCTCGCCAATTTTCATCAATTCAACTTTGTCTATGGCGGCTTGGCAGGCATTATGATTTATCTGATGTTTTTCTATATGGTCAATTTAATTTTTATTTTTGGCGCACAATTCAATTACCACTTTTATCGCGTTTATAAAATCTTTTTAAGATAATGAAACTTCCATTTTGGCCAAACCCCAAGGGCTATCGCGACATCGATTTTGGCTTGCAGCGAGTTTATGATTTGCTGGC
>CAYPUN010000036.1:8394-11358 GCA_964413985.1 uncultured Rickettsia sp.
CATCCAGAAATTGCGATCACATATTTTGAAGGAATCACCGTTGCTGCTTTTTTGGCGTTTTCTCTGACAAAATCTGATGTGTTGTTGCTTGAAACTGGAATGGGCGGAAGGCTTGATGCGACTAATGCGATCGACAATAATTTGC
The DNA here is from genome assembly GCA_964413985.1 of uncultured Rickettsia sp. GTDB lineage: Bacteria > Pseudomonadota > Alphaproteobacteria > Rickettsiales > UBA1997 > CAMCFD01. The sequence goes on from CAYPUN010000036.1 coordinate 8,540, forward strand.
TGAGCATTATCACACCAATTGCCTTTGACCATACCGAATTTTTGGGAAAAACTCTTGGCAAAATTGCGTTTGAAAAAGCGGGAATTTTTAAGAAAAATTGTCCTGTTGTGATTGCCAAGCAAAAAAAATCAGCGCTGACGGTTTTGAAAAAACAAGCGGCGAAGCTTGGCTGCAAAGTTCAGGCATTTGATGAGGATTGGCGGGTTTTGAAAACAAATTCAACAAAAAGTTTAGCACAGAATTCAACAAAAATTTCAACATCCAATTTAAAAGAAAATTTTAAAGAATTTTCAACATGGAGTTTTGTCGCCAAAACCAAAACCCACACCTTTGCAACCCCGTCTTTGCAAGGCGCGCATCAAATTGAAAACTCCTCAACAGCAATTGCTGCCGTGCTTTTATTGCAAAAAAAATTCAAAATCACTCAAGCGCAAATCAACAGCGCCTTGCAAAAAACTTTCTGGCCAGCGCGTTTGCAAAAAATTGAATCAGGAAAATTCTTCAAAATTTTGCCAAAGAATTATGATTTAGTTCTTGATGGCAGCCACAATCCGCAAGGTGCCACAACTTTGAAGAGTTTTTTGAAATCACAAAAACACGAAAGAAAAATTGCCGTTTTTTCAATGCTCAAAGACAAAGATTGCGCTGGATTTTTGGCAACAATAAAAAATGAAATCGATCAATTGATATGCCTTGAAATACCAGGCGAGAGTAAGTCGCGCAGCAAGGAAGAAATTTTTAAAATCGCCACAAAATTAAAAATCCCCGCCACAATTGCCAACAATTTTGACGACGCTTTCAAGCAAATTTCAAAAACCACCACCTCAAAAAACCCGCACCAAACCTTAATAACCATCTGCGGATCACTATATCTTGCAGGAAATTTTTTAGAAGAAAATGAAAAAACTTAACCACCTTTCTGTAGCAATTTTTTATTTATTATTTGCAATTTGGATTATCACACTTGGCCACAAAGATGCGGTTTCTATGGGCTCAAACCACATTGCCAACAACACAAACGAAATTTCTGGCATCGCCAAAGTGAGTGACGGCGACACTATAAAAATCGACGAAAAAAGAATCCGCCTAATCGAAATTGACGCTCCCGAAACAAGCCAAATGTGCTTCGACGCCGATTATAACGAATATTCTTGCGGCAAAATCTCCAAAGAATTTATGATAAACTTGGCCGAAAACAAAGAAGTGAAATGCTATTATGACAAGCTCGACCGCTATCAGCGCTATCTTGCAAAATGTTATGTTGGCGACAAAAACATCAACGCCGAAATGGTAAAAAACGGCATGGCGGTGACATATTTCTTTGGCCCAAAAAACGAAGAGATGGTCAAAATGGAAGAAGAAGCGAAGGAAAAAAATCTAGGAATTTGGCAAGGTGCGTTTCAATTGCCAAAAGATTATCGCAGGGCGAATAAGCATAAATAATTGCAATCACAAATTTTAGCAAAAAAAAGGGCGACCCGAAGGCCGCCCCAATCTTATAACAAAAATCCTCTAAAAAACTAGAAGCTCACTTCAAACCCAAGAGTTCCACTAAATTCTTTATATCTGCCATTTTCTCTTCTGCCAGCGCTTGCTACGAAGTTCGTAGTTTTCAACACTGGAACAGACACATAGCCATTGACACCAACCAACAATCTTTCTTCATAGTTTGTAGAAAGTTTATAGTTCACGCTGCCCATTGTAACTAGAGCGTCCTTCTTAGAATATAAGTCAGTTTTAAATCCACTAACTTCAACTCTGAAAAGAGATTTTTCTGGCAAGTGGAAAAATCTTGCGAAATTGTTTTGATAAGATGTACCAATTTCATAATTGATTGTTTGTGCAGATGATTGCGCAAAGTTCAAGTTGCCGGCAGAAAGGCCGCGTTCTTGCCATCCTGCGTTTGTAGTTTTTTGCAATCTAGTTGAACCAAACAAAGCAAGCTCACCTGTGATATCAAGTGGCAATTTGTAAGATGCAGCAACGCCAGCATATTGGATTCTACCTTTACCAACGCCTCTTGCATTTTGACCAACGCCATTAACGTTAACTTGACGATTGTTGTGCAAATCATAAACACCAGCACCAGTTTGAGCCAACACATAAAGGTTGCCAAAGCTTTTGCCCGCGCCAAGCATAACACCGTTAGTTTCAACATCGTCATCGCCAGTATAACCATAACGTTTGACGTTAGATTTGGCGTTGAACACACCGCCAAGCAATTGGAAAGTTTTGTAATTTTTCACAATACCAGCAGAAGTTACGATACCAGTTGATGAGTTGTTTGCAGAGTTTGCAACCGCATCGCGATGAGTGTCAAATCCACCAGTAGAAATCCAAAGCTTAGCTTCTTCATCACGAGAGTCTTTGATCGCCAAAAGTTTTTCAAACACTGTTTTGTTTAGCATTCTGCCAACTGCGTTTTGTGAAGATAGAGTTCCATCAAGAACCGAGCTATCAACTTTTTTGGCAATTGTTGCGCGAACTGCTTGAGTGCTATATTGCAAATCTGCAACATAAGTGTCTGGAGTTGTAACTGTGCCATAATGCCCAGAAACCGTGCCACCAGTGGTTTCCAAAATATTTTGGTCAACCACAAAATATCCACCTTGCGTGTTATAGAAGCTGAAATTTGCAATTGCATTGTCAGAAATTGTGATATTTCCACCTGCAATAGTTTTGTCAATTGCGGTTTCGTTAAATTCGAAATTACTGATTGAGCCAGCGTTCAAATTGACTGCGCCAAGAACGTTCAATGTTCCAATTGAGTTTCCTGAGGCAAGAATACCGCCAGAGTTGACAGTCAAAGAGCCAATAGT
>CAYPUN010000037.1:0-11314 GCA_964413985.1 uncultured Rickettsia sp.
TCACTCTTTGATCGCTATAATTATTCCCTTGATCGGAAAATTTATCAGCAACATCTCGCGATTCTTTTTTGAAATCATCGTGGCAAGTGGCGCCAAAAGGCGCAGTGAAACAAGCGCCGCCATTTTTCATCGTGGCATTATTGTCGCCGCAAGATATTACAAGCGATGGTTTTTTATCAGCATTAAAATTCTTCAATTCTTCTTCAAATTTTGCCAATCGATCCGCCGCACCATCACCCGCTTCCAATTTTAATTTTTCAAGCCTGTCAAGTTGCTCTTGAGTCAAGCTGCCATCGTCACTAGTTATTTCTGCAACTATTTTATCCATCTCCTCTTCATAGCTTTTGCCATAGCTCAGATGTTTGTTTAGAACCGCAATAAATTTGCCAGTAGCTTTCACTTTAAAGCGATAAATAACGGCATTATGAGTTTCTGCCCCGCTTGCAGATGTTTCTTTGAAGATCGGCGTGCTCTCAACCAATTCATATTTGTCAGCGTTGTAAACCGCTATCAAATCTTTGGTGCCTGGAAGGGCTTCGATCACTCGCAAATCTTTGCCATAGAGCGTTTTAGATTCAGGTTTTGCAAGAATTTCTTTCAAAACACCCGCCATTTGACCTTTATATCCAGCCTCTTGAATTGTAAAAATATCGGTTTCTTGCGGCTCGCCAGCCTTCATTTGTGTCAAAATTACATTCTGAGCCTGTAATTTTAGGCGCCTCCGATAGTCTTTGATGGGATGTTCAGAAAAATTCCATGGATTATTCGGGATAATGCGATCGCCAGCTTTGGTTTTAAAAATTCGCTGTTTTTTTGTTGAGGCTGGATTTTTTTCGTCTTTAACTAACCAGCTATCGCCGCTGCATTTGCGCATTGCGTTAAAAGTTGCGATACCATGTTCTCTATTATCTTCATCTTTTACAATAACGGAAACAACTTCATGGTCTGAGTAAGGCGTCGATCCAAACAATATAGCATCTCGCATGCCACCAAAATAAGGTATCGCAGATCCGTCCGCCGCTTTTTTAACCAGAAATCCTTTGCTCATATCCTAAACCAAATGAATTACAACCTCTAAGGCTGGTCGTTTGCCCATAAAATCTTCAAAAATTTTCAACATTCTGGTGCGAATATTTTTTTCAATATCGATCAAAATTTTGGTCTCACGCAATTTTTTGCTTTGTTTTTTCTTTTGCAAAAACTTGAAACCAAGGCCAGAGTTCACTCCAAGTTCTCTTGCTTTTTGCTTCAACAACATTTGAATTTCGTGACGAATTTCCATTTCGCCTTCGTGATCACCGTTGAGGTTGTAAGAGCCAACGCAGATGATGCGCGGTTTGCTCATCAGTTCAAGCGAATCATTCACGGTGATTGAAACCATCACAATCCCAGCATTTTCAAGCTTGCGACGCTCTTTGATAATTTCACCGCGAGTGTCAATCAATTGACGACCATCAACACCAAAATAGCCCGATTTCACAAAGCCAACCGGCCCCGAATTTGCAACAGAATTATCCTGACAAAGTTTCACCACCAAGCCATTTTCAACTTGCAACACTTTTGGCACTCCAGCCGCGCGTGCCAAGTCGCCATGCGTTTTGGTGTGAATAAATTCGCCATGCACCGGAATAGAAATTTTTGGTCTTGCAAGCGCATACATTTCGCTCAATTCATCTTGCGAAGGATGGCCAGAAACATGCACAAAATGATCTTTTTCTGTCATCACATCAATCTGCTTTTTCGCTAGAGCGTCAAAGAGTTCGAAGATTTTTTTCTCGTTACCGGGAATAATTTTTGACGAGAAAATCATCAAATCACCTTTTGTAAAACGAATTGTTGGATGAACATCCGTTGCAATTTTTTTCGTCGCGGCAAGCGGCTCGCCTTGGCATCCCGTTGACAAAATCAAAATTTCTTTTTTGCTAAAAAATTTCATTTCGCGATCAGAAATAAAATCACCATCATCAAAATGATAACCGCTTTTTCTGGCAACTTCATAGATGCGATGCAGCGACCAGCCAGCCAGCACAACCTTACGGCCACACTCTTTGGCAATGCGTGCAATTGTTGTGATACGCGCAATGTTTGAAGCAAAAGTTGTAACACCAACCAAGCTTTGGCGCGGCTGAATCAATTTTTTGAGCGATTCATAAAGATCACCCTCCGAGCGCGAATGGCCTTCGCTCAGCGCGTTTGTAGAGTCGCAAACCACTGCCAAAATTTCGCCATTGTCGCCATAGGCTTTGATTTTCGCTTTTTCAGAAGCTTCGCCAACCACTGGATTTGGGTCAAATTTCCAATCGCCCGTGTGCAAAACATTACCTTTTCTGGTTTTGATCATAAGCGCTTTCATCTCTGGCACAGAGTGGGTGAGGCCAATAAATTCAAGCTTAAACGGGTCTAAGTTCAATTCTTTGCGACCATCAAAAATGTGCAAATCAACTCTTTTGTCAAGTTTGAATTCGGCCAATTTTGACAGCAAAAAATTGCCCGCCAAAGGTGATGCATAAACAGGACATTCAAGTTCTTCCCAAAGATGCTGAACCGCGCCAATATGGTCTTCGTGGATGTGAGTGATCACCATTCCAAGCAGATTTTTTTTGTGCGCTTTGATGAAGGAGATATCTGCTGTCAACATATCCACCCCCGGAATATCATAGGCGAAACCAACGCCGCAATCAACCATCAACCACTTGCCATCAAGATGATATAAATTGACGTTCATGCCAATTTCGTTAGCGCCACCAAGGGCCAGAAACAACAAATCGTCTTTATGTTTTTTTAAATTTAAGTCCATTTTCATTTTTTGTTTTTATGTGGAATTGTCATTTATATCTGACAATCACCTTTTTTTCGTCACGTTTTTTTGTTACGATATCCTTATTGCGTTATCTTCATAAACCACTCGCAAACCTTCAAGCGTAAGCTCTGGGCGGTGATGATATTTAGGCAATTCTTCTTTAAAAATCTCTGCAAGTCCGCCAGTTATAATTTTGGTTGTTTTAAATTTTAGCTCGGTTTCAATTCTTGCAACCATGCCTTCAATCAAGCTTAAATAACCAAAATAAAGCCCCGAATTCATTGCCTCCACAGTGTTTTTGCCAATAACATTTTTTTGTTTTTGCAAAGAAATTTTTGGCAATTTTGCTGTCATTTCGTGCAGCACTTTTAGTGACAAATTTATCCCTGGAGAAATGACCCCGCCAAGATATTCGCCACCAGCACCCACAACATCAAACGTTGTTGCGGTTCCAAAGTCAATAATAATCAGCTTTGGACCAAATTCTTTTGTCGCTGCAATGGAATTTATTAGACGATCAGCGCCAATTTCGCTAGGTTTTTCTAGGGTGATGGCGATGTCTAGTTTTGTATTTTCGCTGCCAACGAGAAAAATTTTGCCATCAAAAAATTTGCTAATTGCAGCGCAGATAACCTCGCTAAGCTTTGGCACAACTGATGCCACAATGCATCCGCTCAATTGCAAACAATCAATTTTTTGACTCAAAAAATTTTCAACAATATCAACGCCATAATCATCAACAGATTTTTTGGTGTCAGAAATCAGCCGCCATTTATGCGTCAGCAGGCCTTGATTATAAAGGCCAAAAACGATATTTGTGTTGCCAATGTCAACTGTTAAAAGCATTAGTTATAAATATCTTTGCGATGTTTGATTGCGATTATTTCAACATCAAAATTTTTAATTTTATATACAATTCGATAATCACCAACGCGCAATCTGCGATGTCCTTTTAAACTGAATTGCAAAGGTTTGCCAAATGTGATTGGATCAGTGCCCAAGCGGTTTTCAATGGCGTGAGCAATTGTTTTTCTGGCAGATTTTGGCAGATTTGGAATATGCTCTTTTACAACAATTTTTTGATAAAAAATATTATATTTTTTGTGATGTTTTATTTCCATGCGTCTTGGTGGCTATAAAGTTTGGTGTTGTTTTTGTCAAGTCTTGTTGCCAATTTTGAAAGCGCCAAATCTTCGTGCAGCTCAAGGGCTTCAATGGTCAAATCTCTAACAAGAGACGCAATTGGTTTGTTGTTGTGTTTTTTTGCAAGGATGGTTAAAGCTTGCAAAATTTCCTCTTCAAAAGTGACGTTGATGCGTGGATTTTTTGTAGTCATGTTAAAATAAAAATGAGGTAATTATCTCTTGATGAGTGGTGATCTTTAGTGTGAGTTGATATAGTCCTTAGGCGCGACTGAGCCACGGTTGGAGCGTCTAAGAACTATATCAACTTACACTAAAGATCGCCACTCATCAAGAGATAATTACCAAAAATAATAATTATCTAAAAAATTTATAGGTGTGCCTATTTTACATCACCCACAAACTTTGTCAAGGTGTATCACTTTTACATCACCCACAAACTTTGTCAAGGTGTATCACTTTTACATCACCTATTTCAATTTTTTGCAAGCATCAGCAATGCGTTGCATTGAATTTTTCAAGAAATCTTCTGATGCGGCATAAGAAATTCGAAAATGCCCTGCAGCGCCAAAGGCAATTCCGGGAACCACGGCCACCAAGGCTTCTTCAAGCAAATAGGCAGCGAAATCGGTGTCGTTTTCGATAGTTTTTCCGCCTTCAGTTTTTTTGCCAAACAAGCCAGCGCATGATGGAAACACATAAAATGCGCCATTTGGTTTGTTGCAATCAATTCCTTCAATGGCGTTTAACATTGCCAGCACCATGTCGCGGCGTTTTTCAAAAACTTTTTTGCTGCTGGTGATATATTCTTGATCACCGTTCAAAGCCTCAACTGAAGCGGCTTGACTGATTGAGCATGGGCTAGAGGTGCTCTGCGACTGGATTGTTGACATTGCCTTGATCAATTTTTCTGGCCCAGCAGCATAGCCAATACGCCAGCCTGTCATGGCATAAGCCTTAGAAACGCCGTTCACCACAAGGGTGCGATCTTTCAAACGCGGCTCAACTTCGGCGATTGTGGCAAATTTTAAATCGTCAAAAATCAAATGTTCATAGATGTCATCGGCCAAAACATTCACTTGTGGATGTTGCAACAAAACGTCAGCCAAAGCGCGCAGCTCATCGCCAGAATAACAAGCGCCAGTAGGGTTGCTGGGAGAATTTAAAATGAGCCATTTTGTTTTTGGTGTGATTTTTGCCGCCAATTCTTGCGGCGTCATTTTGAAATTGTTAGAGGCTTGCGAGTCAACAATCACGGGCGTTGCGCCAGTCAGCAAAACCATGTCTGGATAAGAAACCCAATAAGGCGCTTGAATCAAAACTTCGTCGCCAACATTCAAACTGGCCATCAACGCATTATAAATAACCTGCTTGGCGCCAGTGCTGACAATGATTTCAGAAGGTTTATATTCGAGATTATTTTCTCTTTTAAATTTTGCAATAATTGCTTTTTTGAGCGCAGCAGTGCCGTCAACCGCTGTATATTTAGTGTCGCCTTCGTGGATCGCTTTGATAGCGGCTTTTTTGATATGCTCTGGCGTGTCAAAATCGGGTTCGCCCATGCCAAGTGAAATTATATCTTTGCCTTGCGCCTTCAATTCGGCTGCCTTCATAGACACAGCAATGGTTGGTGATGGTTTGATATTGTTTAAAATATTTGCAAGAGAAAGCATAAATTTAGTTTAAATAAAGTTGAAAATACTCAAGTTTGTCGTTAAAAAAATATTTAAAAATTGTATCGATTTATAAGCAATTAAGCGTGGGGATGGTATTTCGAACCGAGTTTTGGCGCGCCACTGTTTGAGGGGCGAAGTACCATCCCCACGCTTAATTGCTTATAAATCGATACTCCACTTGATACAGCCTTGACTTTTGGGCGGCTAGATTGTAGGCTCTATGCTCAAATTGTCAATCAAACTTATAATTATGTCTGGAACAGTTGGCACCGATCCGCTATTTTTGGGTTTAACCCGTCCTCCATTGTTGCTTGGAGTCAGCTACACCTTTGCAGCTCTAAACGGCATCGTGTCTTTGTTGGCGTTCGTTATCACGTCAAAATTTTTCTATTTGTTGATTTTATTGCCCGGATTACACTTGGTTGGCTGGTTCATTTGCTTAAAAGAACCGCGCGCAATTGAGTTGTTGATGGCCAAAACCTCAAAGTGCAGCGTGTGCCGCAACCGCATGTATCATGGCGGCACGAATTCCTATGATGTTTACTAAAGTTAAAAAAATGCAAGCATTTTTTTAAGGGTTTTGTTTTGGATATCCCCATTTAAGGGCGGCCTTAAATGGGGATATTGAATTTTTTGAGGCGTGGTCGCCTCTTTATTTTTTTGTTTATTTATGCATAAATATCGCAGTCACAATTGTTCTGAACTTAACAAAAATCATATTGGCCAAACGGTGAAATTGGCCGGATTTGTTCACTCGAAGAGAGATCACGGGGCGTTGATTTTTATTGATTTGCGCGACCATTTTGGCGTGACGCAATTGGTGATTGATCAAAATAATTCGGCATTGAATCTTGACGAGATCGCGTCAATCAAGCTTGAATCGGTGATTATTGTTGAAGGTGTGGTGTCGGCGCGCGCTGTGGAAGCGGTGAATCCAAACATTGCAACTGGCGAAATTGAATTGAAAGTTGCGTCATTGATTGTTGAATCGATGGCGGAGCAAATTCCGTTTCAGATCAATGACAACAACGAATATCCAGAAGAGTTGCGCTTGAAATATCGCTTTTTAGATTTGCGTCGCGACAAGGTTCACAAAAATATTATTTTGCGCAGCCAAGTGATTTCTTATATTCGCAGCCTGATGAACGAAGATGGCTTCCTCGAAATTCAAACGCCAATCCTTACGGCATCAAGCCCTGAGGGCGCGCGCGATTATCTTGTGCCGTCACGTTTGCATCACGGAAAATTTTATGCTTTGCCGCAAGCGCCGCAACAGTTTAAGCAGCTTTTGATGGTTTCTGGTTTCAACAAATATTTTCAAATTGCACCTTGTTTTCGTGACGAAGACCTTAGAGCCGACCGCTCGCCAGAGTTTTATCAACTTGATTTAGAAATGGCTTTTGTGACGCAAGAAGATGTGTTTGCTGCCGTCGAGCCCGTGCTTCGCAAGGTTTTCGAAAAATATGGTTGCAAGAAAATTGCCGATCAAAAATTTCCGCACATCACTTATGATGATGCAATTTTGAAATATGGTATTGATAAGCCAGACCTACGCAATCCTATTGTCATCAGCGATGCGACAGAAATTTTTAAAGGTTCAGATTTTTCGATTTTTGCCAAGGCGATAGAGCAGGGTGCAACAGTTCGCGCAATTCCGGCGCCAAAATGTGCGGCTCAGCCAAGATCGTTTTTTGACAAGATGATCGAATTTGCGCAAAGCCACGGCGCCAAGGGTTTAGCCTATATCATCATTGACGAAAATGGCGAAGGAAAAGGTCCAATTGCAAAATTCTTGTCAGCAGAAAAAATGGCGGCACTCAAGGCCAGCGCTGGTTTGAACAATGGCGATGCAGTTTTCTTTTCTTGTGGAAAAATGCGCGAAGCCGCGAAATTGGCTGGTGTGGTGCGTATTAAACTTGGGCAAGATTTGGGTTTGATTGATGAATCAATCTACAAATTCTGCTGGGTTGTTGATTTTCCGATGTATGAAATGGATGAAGAAAATGGCAAAATTGAGTTTTCGCATAATCCATTTTCGATGCCACAAGGTGGGCTTGAAGCCTTGAATTCTAAGGATCCGCTCACTATCAAAGCGTTTCAATATGACGCAGTTTGCAATGGCGTTGAATTGTCAAGTGGCGCAATTCGAAATCATAAGCCAGAAATTATGTATAAGGCGTTTGAAATTGCGGGCTATGGCAAAGAGGTGGTAGAAAAACAATTTGGTGCGATGTTGAATGCGTTCAAGTTTGGCGCGCCTCCGCATGGTGGGATTGCTCCGGGGATTGATCGTATCATTATGTTGCTTGCAGATGAGCCTAATATTCGCGAGGTGATTCCGTTTCCAATGAACGGCAAGGCGCAAGATTTGATGATGGGAGCGCCGGCTGCCGTGGTGACGGATCGCCAGTTGAAAGAGCTTGGAATTCAACTTCGTGTTTTGCCAAAAGCGCAAAGTTAATAAGTTAATAATTTATGAAAAATCATTTTTTTAGCGCGACATTGCCGCCCTATATTTTTGAAGCGATTCATATTTTGAAAAAGCAGGTTGCGGCGCGAGGTGTTGATATTATTGACTTTGGGATGGGTAATCCTGATTCTGCTCCGCCTGAGCATGTGATGGAAAGGCTGCAGGAATTGACGCGAAATCCAAAGCTTTATGGCTATTCGGTTGTTGGTGGAATTGATGAGTTGAGAAAATCTTTTTGCGCATATTATCAACGCCGCTTTGGTGTTGCGCTTGATTTTGCTGCCGAATCTTTGGTGACAATTGGAGCAAAAGAAGGGCTGACAAGCCTTGCCACCGCTATCTGCACGTCTGATAATTATTTTGTTGCGCCAACGCCATCTTATCCAATTCACACTTTTGCTTTCAAAATTGCTAAAAGCTCTGTAGCCACTATTGAAGCGGCTTCGGCCGTGGAATTTTTGCAAAAATTTAAAAATTTTGTAGAAAATGCCAGCAAAAAACCATTGGCGGTTTTGGTGAATTATCCTTGCAATCCAACTTCGCAAGTGGCTGATCTTGGCTTCTATCAAGGGCTGGTGGATTTTTGTCGGTTGCATAAAATTTATATTATTTCGGATGTTGCATATGCCGAAATTTATTTTGATGAAAATCATATACCGCCGTCAATCCTTCAGGCTGTTGGCGCCAAAGATGTGGCGATAGAATTTTCTTCGGTGAGCAAAAGCTATTCACTTGCGGGAGCGCGCATTGGCTTTGCTGCAGGCAATCGCGATTTGATTGCGGCGCTTTATAAAATGAAATCATATTTAGATTATGGATCGTTTGAGCCCTTGCAAATTGCGGCAGCGCAAGCTTTGACGCAAAAAAGCGATCAATATTTGCAAGATTTGCGCGCCAAATATAAAAAGCGGGCAGAATTTTTAGTGAAAATTTTGCGTGAAGAATTGGGCTGGAACGTTGAAATGCCTAAGGCGGGGATGTTTATCTGGACAAAATTGCCAACGCAATTTTCGCATCTAACTTCATTTGATTTTGCCAAAAAAATGTTAGAAGAAATTGGAGTGAGCGTTTCTTCTGGCAGCGGATTTGGCGCGGGTGGCGAAGGCTTTGTGCGTTTCTCGCTAATTCATGATGAGGCGCGAATGGTTGAGGCTGTAGCGCGGATGAAAAAGTTTTTTCAAATATAATTTTCTTGCAATTACTAAAACTGCAATTTTGCCTCTGAAGTTTTGTTTGCCGCTTGGCTTGCATCGGGGTTTGTTGGATTTGGAATTGGACTGCTTGATGCCGCTCCTGCCGCAGTCGCGCCCGATGTTGCTCCCACTTCCACTCCTACTCCTGTTCCTGTTCCCGCTCCCGCTCCCGCTCCTGCTCCCGCTCCCGCCGCCGTCGCTACTGCCACTTTTGCCGCCGCTTCTTCTTTTGAATTAACCCAAGCCAATGTTGCCTCATAAAGATTTGCAATACTTCGCTTAAGAAGATCTCCATTCATTGTCTCAATAGATTCTGCGTCTAAATCTCTTGCAACAAGTTCCAGCAACTTTTCATCTTGCCTTGAGACTCTCTGGGCGTGCATCGCCAGACCATTAGTTTGATTAAGTGCGGTATCAATGCCAAAAGTTATAATTTTTAAATCAGGACATTTTTCAAGTAATTTTTGCGCAAAACTTTCGGCGGCGGCGTTTGATCTTGTAAGCGCAATCACGCCATTGCCAAAATCAAGAAATTGGCTGCAAAGTTGCAATCTTTCGGCTTTGCTCATACAAATTACTTGATCTTTGCTATAGATTTCGACAATTTTTTGACGCGCTTCATCAGAAATTATGTGCTCTTCTTCGGGCAGAATAACATATTGCGAACCCTTGTAGTGCAGGACGTTGCAAACAGAGCTTAATTCGCATATCGAATTAAATTCTGTCATATTTTTTTCTGAATTTTGATAATCAGCAAACACAATTTTATATCCTTGAAAATATTTCTTAAACCAATCTTCAATCGATTCTTTAAATTCTTTTTCATCAACTTCTTTTACAACGCTTTCGTTTTTTTCATCTTTGGTTACAAATCGAAATTTGGCGCTTCTTCTTGCTTTTTGAATTCCATCTTCCAAGCGTTCTGTGGGTTTTAATTTTGCTAGCACCTTTCCTATATGGCTTAAGCCGGTGTTAAATATTGGATTGAGCAGGATAACTTTTTTTGCTGGATCAACAAGCAAATTTCCGCCATCAACAAAAAATGGCAATTTTTTAATTTGAAAAGTGAAGCTGTCGCGAAAATCAAAAAAACCAACAGAAGCTTCTTTTTTTCCATCAACAGCTTCCGCTTCATAACATTTTGGATCGCAAATAAAAATCTCGCCATCAATATTTACAAATGAATAGGTGGTATAGGCAAATTTTGCTTTTGCAATTTCAGGAATTATGTCGAAAGCGCCTATTTGCAACGGCACAAAGCATAAAGCTCCTTGCGCTCCAAATTCTTGTTTAAGCACTGCGCGAATGTGAGAATCGACAATTGTTTTGCGACAAATCGTGCTAATATGCTCTGCAAATGGAGTTTGCGGTGTGGCGTCAGAAGGGCTTGCTTCTGTTGATCGTTGAATGTATCTCAATGGTGAATGTGTGAAATATCTTTTTATTTGCGAGGGATTTGCCGATTCTGCACTAGAGGCTTCAGCTGTTTTTGGGTCTGCCTCGGCCGAACCCGCTTCACCTGTGGCGCCATGGCTTGCCTTGTCACGTGCTTGCAAAATTTTATACTTTGAAATTTGTGCAAAATCTGTTTTTAAATTGTCGGTAAAAATTTTTTTAAGATTGTTGTTTAGCAATTCAAGCGCGCTATCCAAAGATGTTTTAAAATCATGTTTTTTGCATTGATCATCACTAATCCAAAGGCGGCGCAAAAGCTCTGTATCTCGTGGCAAAATTTCAAATTTATTTTGCGCAACATTAAGCTGAATTTTGCCATTTAATAGCAAAAATATTTGTTTTAATTCTGTTGGACTATAATGTTGATAGTGTTTTTGAATGCTTTTCAAGCTATATTTGACAACGGCCGCCCTCTCTGCATCATCTAAAGTAGTTTGAGGGTGAGTTTGTAAAGCAATTTGTTTTTCTTGTATTTGAATTGGCGATTCTTTTTCTTTCCCTTTTTGTTTCTTTGGCATTTTGGCAATATTAATTAACGATATTGCACTTTCTATAACGAAAATTTAATTAGTAAATCC
>CAYPUN010000038.1:0-11158 GCA_964413985.1 uncultured Rickettsia sp.
GCGCTTCAATTGCAACGCGACCAAAAGCTTCGGGGCGAATGCTGGCCGAGATCACAAGATTAGACAGCGCATAGGCCACAGACATATCTTTGCAAGTGCCAACAAATTTTGCTTTTCCTTCAAGTCCACTTTTGATAATTTTTTGCTCAATTTTTTTGCGGAATTTTTTGTGACCATGATCGGAGCCAACAAAAACGCAGAAAAAATCGCTTTGCACTTTGGTGAGGGCTTGAATTAAAAATTCGTGGCCTTTCCATGAAGTGACGCGGGCTGGGAAGAGGATAATTTTTTTATCTTCTGGCAAACCCCATTTGTTGCTAAGTTCAATAATGCGCGCCATTGAAACTGTTTCGCGATTGAAATAGTTGATATCAACACCTCTTGCAACCACGTCTATCTTGTCTTGCAGCGGGTCGTGAAAATGTTGTTGATAATTTTCAAGCAAATATTCTTTGATAAAATTTGAAACGGCAATCACGCGATCGGCCTTGAGCATCATTGCGTTATAGAGAATTTTTGGCAGAAATTTTTTGATGCCAAGAAAGCCAATTGAATAGCTGCCATGCACTGTGCTGACCAATTTTGCGCCAGTTCTTTTGCAAGCAAAATAGGCGCTGATCATTGGCGCTCTAGAGCGCACGTGAACAATATCAACTTTATATTCTGCAATCAAATCAGCAATTTCATCAACATTACACCAAATGTTGAAAGGGTTTTTGGTGTCAACTTTCAGCTCGATATGCTTGATTTTTGCTTCGCGCAATTGATAAGTCATAACACCGCCAGCCGAGACCACAAGAGACTCGAAGCCGTTTTTTTGCAATGCTTTTGCAAGATCAATTGTGCCACGCTCAACTCCACCGCTTTTTAAGGCAGGCAGAATTTGCATGATTACTGGCTTTTTATTTTCTTGGTTCATTATAAGACTTTGCTTAAAATAATAGTTTCTTCGCGCTTAGGGCCGTTTGACAAAATGGCCACTTTCACGTCGCATAATTCTTCAATTTTTTTGATATATTTTTGTGCATTGGCTGGCAAATCGGCAAAAGATTTTGCGTTTCCAGTTGGCGCAAGCCAGCCGTCAAATTCTTCATAGATTGGCTCAATTTTGCTAGATAAATCAATGGTTTGCGGCAAATATTCATAAGTTTTGCCATCAATTTTATAAGCAACACAAATTTTTATTTTGGCCAATTTGTCGAGAACGTCAAGTTTTGTTAGAGCAATTTCTTTGGCAAAAGAAAGTTTGATAACGTGGCGCACCAATGCGGCGTCAAACCAGCCACAGCGGCGGTTGCGGCCGGTTACTGTTCCAACTTCACAACCTTCAACGCGCAAAAATTCTCCTGTTGCATCGTCAAGTTCAGTTGGAAATGGACCCGAGCCAACCCTTGTGGTATAAGCCTTGAGCACACCTAAAGTTTTTGTGAGCGCATTGGCACCAAGCGTGCTGCCTAGAGCCACCTGCCCCGCCAAAGTGTTTGACGAAGTCACAAAAGGATATGTGCCAAAATTCACGTCAAGCAAAGCGCCTTGCGCGCCTTCAAACATAACGTTTTTGCAGCCATTTAATTTTTCAAAAATTTCATAAGCTGGTTTGACATATGGTGCAATTTGTTCTTTAACTTCCACCAATTCAGCCAGCAAATCCGCCACTTCGAGCTCTTTCACGTTCAAACTTTTGCGCAACAAATTGTGATAAGAAAGCGCATTTTCAAGACGCTCTTTGAGAATTTTTTCGTTGAACAAATCGCAAATTCTAATGGCACGACGACCCGCTCTATCTTCATATGCAGGGCCAATTCCGCGGCCTGTGGTGCCGATTTTTTTCTCACCTTTTCGCTCTTCCAAAAATTGATCGATTTCGCGATGAAACGACAAAATCAAAGTGCAATTATCGGCAATGTTTAGTTTTTGTGGCGTGATATTTATGCCTGCTTCACTAATTTTTTTGATCTCACTGAAAAGCGCAATTGGATCAACAACAACGCCACTTCCAATCACTGAAAATTTATCACGAATTACACCAGAAGGCAACAAACTTAATTTATAAGTTTTGTCACCCACTTTGATTGTGTGGCCAGCATTGTGCCCGCCTTGGAAGCGCACAACTGCATCAAATTGATCGGCCAGAAAATCCACGATCTTCCCTTTTCCCTCATCGCCCCATTGCAGGCCGATTATTGCGACATTAGACATTATTTTTAGAAATTTTTTTTGAAATATTTGTGGTAGATTTTTGCGTAGTGAAATATTTGCTACAATATGGACAAACCACAAAATCGTTTTTGCCCATATCAAGATAAACTAATGGATGGCCTGAAGCCTTGTCTTCTCTGCTTCCATCGCAGGAGACTTTTTTAGAATTTACGTGTAAAGTTTCTAACGGACTAGAAAAAGAAGTCATTTTAGAGAGTTGATTTATAGTAGAAAAAAAATTAACCTATTATATAGACGCTGCCAGATAATTTGATTGGTTAATAGCGTCTAACAAATTACGGTGTTTAATTTATCTTTAGACAAATTCTATTTCAAGCACGAATTCATTAGCATGAAAATCAAACAGATATTTTGCATTATTTTTTTACTATCTTGCCTCACAAAAAATGCTGCCGCATCAATTGGCAAGTGGGTTGACGCCGGAGATGGCAACAAAAATGGGCAGGTGCGGATTTTATCCAGTTTTTATGAAGATGCAAATCAGCAAAAAAAATTAATCATCGGCTTGCAATTTAAAATTGCCGATGGCTGGCATGTTTATGGCAATGAGGCGGGTGGAATTGGATTGCCTCCAAGTGTTGATTTTAAAGGCTCAAGCAACTATGCCTCGCACAAAATTTCTTGGCCACAAGCAATTTCCAAAGAAGAAAAAATTGGCGCCGAGTCAATAAAATACAGTGTATATGAAAATGAAGTGATATTGCCAGTTGAGATAGATTTAAAAGACGCTGCAAAAGATTCGCAGCTCAAAATCAAATTAAACTATGGCTTGTGCAAAGACATTTGCGTGCCTGCCAGTGCTGAGTTTGTGGCCGATATTTCAAGCAACGAAACTGACGAAAAATCTCTCACTCTAATACAAAAATTCTTCGACAAAAAAATATCTGAACAAAAACAAATGATGCCTGCTGTTGCTGAAAGCAAAATGCCAAAAGGCCTAGTGCCAGCACTGATTGCAGCGTTTATTGGCGGCTTCATTTTAAACCTCATGCCATGCGTTTTGCCGGTTCTTGGTATAAAATTGATGTCGATCATCAACCATCAAGGAGCGAGAGTCGGCAACATTCGCTTCGCGTTTTTTGCTACATTATGTGGCATTGTTGCTTGTTTTGCGGTTTTCGCTTTATTTGCAATTATCATCAAATTTACTGGCAATATTTTTGGCTGGGGATTGCAGTTTCAAAATCCATATTTCTTAGTGTTTCTGATCGCTCTGCTGTTCGCTTTCATCGCCAACATGCTTGGATTTTTTGAGATAAATTTTGATCAATTTTTGGCCAATTTTTTAAATAGAAAAATCTCTAAAAACAACATCAAAACAAACATTTTTATGCCAAATTTTCTTTCGGGAATTTTGGCGGTGTTGCTTGCCACACCTTGCTCAGCACCATTTTTGGGTTCAGCAATTTCTTTTTCAATCACGCAAAATAACAGCATTATATTTTTGATATTTGTGGTGATGAGCCTTGGATTGGCGCTGCCTTACATCGCTTTGATGATTTCGCCGCAAACAATTTATTTGTTGCCAAAACCCGGAAATTGGATGTTGCAACTTAAGCGCTTGATGGCTCTGCTGCTGCTTTCAACGGTTGCGTGGTTGATTTATGTTTTGTCGAACAATTTATCCGCTGGCGCTGGAATCACCATCACCGTTATTGGCGCGCTGTTTCTTTTGACTTTCAAAATTGAACAAAAAACATTAAAAAATCTAGCACTTATTGTTTTGATAATCGCCACGATCATTGTGCCGTCTAGCTTCAAGCCGCAATCAAAAACGATGGATAAGGCTGATATGCTTTGGATTGATTTTGACGAATATAATCTTTACACCTTAGTTAAAAAAGGTAATATAGTTGTGGTTGACGTTACTGCTGATTGGTGCATCACTTGCAAATTCAACAAATTGCATGTTTTTCATGATGCAGAAGTTGTCAGGGCTTTGAAGGAAGAAGGCGTTGTTGCAATGCGCGCTGACATCACCCAGCCTGATCCGGCAGCACTTTCTTTTATTCACAAAAAAGGTCGCTATGGGATTCCTTTCAACATTGTCTATGGCCCCGGTGCCAAAGACGGCCTGCTTGCAAGCGAGTTGTTAACCAAAAAAGAATTGTTCGATTTAATAAAAAAAGCTAAATAAAAATGTCAGATATTACAAAACTAACCGTAAAAAAAACCGTTGAAGCACTTAGAGCCAAGCAGTTTAGTGCTGTTGAATTAACTTCTGCTTATATCAAAAATATTGAAAATAATCGTCGCTTAAATGCGTTTGTAACTGACAGTTTTGATGTTGCGCTGGCGCAAGCAAAGCAATCTGATGAAAAGCTGGCAAATGGCTCAGCGCGTGAGCTTGAAGGCATTCCATTTGGGATAAAAGATTTGTTTTGCACCAAAAATATTCGCACCGCGGCTTGTTCAAAAATGCTGGCAAATTTTGTGCCAACTTATGAATCAACCGTCACACAAAAGCTGCTTGATGCAGGAATCACAATGCTTGGCAAGCTCAACATGGACGAGTTTGCGATGGGCTCTTCAAACACTACAAGCTATTTTGGGCCGGCCATCAATCCTTATAAAGCGAAAAATTCCGATGAAGATTTGGTTCCAGGGGGAAGCTCTGGCGGGTCTGCTGCTGCGGTTGCAGCCAATTTGTGCGCTGCGGCAACCGCTTCCGACACAGGTGGATCAATACGCCAGCCTGCATCGCTTACCAACACTGTTGGGGTGAAGCCAACTTATGGACGCTGCTCGCGCTATGGTATGGTTGCTTTCTCAAGCTCTCTCGATCAAGCAGGAATTATTGCTAAAGATGTTTATGATGCGGCATTTTTGCAAAGAATTATTTGCGGTTTTGATGCCAAAGATTCAACTTCAATGAACCTTCCAGTGCCGCAATTTGAAAAGCTTTTGAACAGCGATTTGAAAGGCAAAAAAATTGGCATTCCAAAAGAATATCGAATTGATGGCGTGCCTGCTGAGATAGACAAATTGTGGGACGAAGGCATTAAGATGCTAAAAAATCACGGCGCAGAAATTGTTGAAATTTCACTGCCTCACACAAAATTTGCGCCTGCGGTTTATTATATTTTGGCTTCAGCGGAGGCGTCTTCAAACCTTGCCAGATATGATGGCGTGCGTTATGGACATCGCACCACAGAGCAAAATATTTCGCTGCAAGAAATGTATGCGAAGAGCCGCGCTGAAGGCTTTGGGCTTGAAGTGCAAAAAAGAATTTTGGTTGGAACTTTTGTTTTAACTTCCAACAATTATGAAGATTTTTATAAAAAGGCGCTGCGTGTGCGGGCTCTGATTGTGCAAGATTTTAAAGAGGCGTTTAAAAAAGTTGATGCAATTTTGACGCCATCAGCGCCAAATCCTGCATTTTCAATAGCGCAGACCAGTGATCCAGATCCGGTGAAAATGTATTTGAATGACGTGTTCACAATTCCGGTGAATTTGGCGGGGCTGCCGGCGATGTCGGTGCCCGGTGGGTTTAGCGAGCATGGGTTGCCGCTTGGATTGCAAATTATTGCTAATGTTTTTGAAGAGCAGATTATGTTTGATGTGGCTTTGGCGATTGAAACTGGTCGCGGCGGGAAGTAAATAAGGAATTGTTATATTTGAAGATTTAAGGTGGTCGATGGTACTTCGCCCCTCAAACAGTGGCGCGCCAAAACTCGGTTCGAAATACCATCGACCACCTTAAATCTTCAAATATAACAATCACTTAAATTTTTTAATGGTTTTGGTGTTTATAATTTTGGGTGTTTATTATGAGTAGTAAGTGGAATAATTTTGCGGCGGTTTTTTCTGTTTTGACTATTGTTTTACATTTCGCTTTGTTGCTCTTCGGCTTCTCGCAAGCCTTGCAGAATCTGCCCTTGATCATTGCTATCATCATTTCTGGAACGCCGCTTTTGTGGCAGATTATTCTTAAAGCACTAAACAAAAATCTTGGGGCGGATTTGCTGGCGGCCATTGCGCTTGTGGCTTCGGCGTTGACGGCACAATATGTTGCGGCGGCGTTGATTATTTTTATGTTGGCGAGCGGACAAATTTTGGAAGAATATGCTAAACGCAAAGCGTCTTCGGTGCTTGAGGCTTTGGCGCAAAGAATGCCTTCAAATGCGCATCGTCGACGCGGCGGCAAAATTTCTAATATCAAAATTTCTGACATTATAATTGGCGATGAAATTGTGATTTATCCGCATGAGACTTGCCCTGTGGATGGCGTAGTTGTTGAGGGCAACGGCACTATGGATGAATCTTATTTGACTGGTGAACCGTTTCATATTTCAAAAACTTTTGGATCAATGGCACTTTCTGGAGCGATCAATGGCGCGGATTTGCTGATTATTCGCGCTGAAAAATTGCCGCAAGATTCGCGCTATGCCAAAATTATGGAGGTGATGGCGGATGCTGAAAACAGACGGCCGAAGCTGATTCGCCTTGCCGATCAAATTGGCGCGGTGTTTGCTCCGCTGGCTATGGCGTTGGCTTTGGCGGCTTGGTATTTTAGTGGCGATATTTTGCGCTTTATCGCCGTGCTTACAGTGGCAACGCCCTGCCCGCTTTTGATTGCAATTCCAATCACAATTATCAGCGCAATTTCTTTGGCGGCAAAGAGAAGTATAATCATCAAAGACCCTGCGGTTCTAGAGCGCTTGCCAGTTTGTTCAACTGCAATTTTTGACAAGACCGGCACTTTAACTTATGGCGAGCCGCAATTGAGTAAGGTTTTTGCCGCACAGGGTTTTAGCGAAAATGAAATTATCCAAAAAGCTGCAAGCCTCGAGCACTATTCCCGACATCCTCTAGCCACTGCGCTTGTTGATGCTGCCAGCAAAAACAATCTCGATCTTTTGGAAGCTAATCAAGTTTCAGAGCGCGCTGGGCAAGGCTTGCACGGCGTTATCAACGAGCAAGAAATTTTAATCACCAGCCGCAAAAAAGTTTTGCAGCAAAATCCTGAAATGGCCTCAACCATTGTCAGCACTGATTCTGGACTTGAATGTGTGGTGATGATTGACAAAAAATATGCCGGCACTTTGCAATTTCATGATGCTCCGCGCACAGACAGCCACTCGTTTATTGGCCATTTGGGGCCTGAACATAATTTTAAGAAAATCATTTTGCTTTCTGGCGACAGAGCTTCTGAAGTCAATTATTTGGCGGGTTTGCTTGGCATCAAAGAAACTTTTGCATCGCAAAGCCCAGAGCAAAAATTAGAATTTGTGCGAAACGAAACTGCCGCCGCACCTACTCTCTTCATGGGCGATGGCATCAATGATGCACCAGCTTTGGCGGCTGCAACAGTTGGAATTGCTTTTGGCCAGCACAACAGCATCACCTCCGAAGCCGCTGGAGCTGTGATTATGGAGAACACTCTCATCAAAGTTGACGAGTTGATTCACATCAGCATCAAGATGCGTCGCATTGCCTTGCAAAGTGCGGTGGGCGGCATGGTTCTAAGCTTGGTTGGCATTTATCTTGCAGCTATGGGCTATCTTTCTCCAGCACAAGGTGCGCTGGCGCAAGAAATAATCGACGTTCTGGCAATTCTCAACGCGCTTAGAATGACATGGGACAAAGAAGGGTTTAGCGATTTATAAAAATTAAAATATGCCTGACATTGTTCAGTCTTATAGAACAAGAAAGCTCTAATCTTTTTATTTTCAACCATGCCTTTGCTGCCTTACTTATGATTGAAAAAATTGCACTTAATGTCCTCAATTTATCTTCTTGCGTTTTTATTCCAAATATGACAAAAACAAATCAAATTTTAACTCTAAAAAATTAAATATTATGGATGACGTATTAGAATTTTCTGAAATCGAAAATAAACAAGGTCAAGCTGCTGAACAACATGAAGATCTCGAACAAAAAGAACAGCCTCAAGAACAGCAAGTCAAAACAACAAGCGCATCAGCCGCTGCAAGTGCAAATCTTGGCTTTGCCACAACTTTTTCACAAAATCTGCCGTCTTTAAGTGCAGCAGAAAGCGCCATACCTTTCATAAGATATCTTAAAACTAGAATTGAAGAGAATTCAGATCTTCAAATAGCGGTGATTGAAAAAACTTTGCTAAAAGTAATTGAATCAAATTTGGATAGCTCAATAGAGCAAGATGAAAGAAAAATTAAACTTGGTGACGTTATAAGTTTTGAAAAAATAAAAAATTTTGTCAAAATTGGCATTGCTGATCAAGAAATTGCCATTTCGTCAATTGTTCAAGATGTTGGCGAAGAGAAAAAGCTGCAATTTGACGATCAAGAATATGTACAAACAATTCCAAAAGGCAGCATTGAAAGCAAAACGATGCAATTCTTGCATCTGCTGACTGACCAATTGGAGCAATTTTTGTTGCTATCTATCGAACAAGAAAGGAAGAGGCTGCTAGAAGAAAGGCAGCAAAAGAAAATGAAAATGCAGGAAGAATCGCGCAGCAAAAGCATCCATACACAAAATCATGCTCAAAAATTGGGCAATAAAATTGAACGATTTTCACAAAATCAATTTGAATTTTTCTTTAATGAAATTGAAAAATGTGGAGAGGATATTGGTAGCAATGCAAAAGAAATTAGCCTAGTTGAAGATTTTTCAAAATATTCAATTGTCACTAAAAGACAAATTGACGAAATAACTCTTGAAGAAGTTTTGATTATTGAATCCTTAAATTTTCCACAAGATATAGATTATAAGCCGTCTCAAATTGGAAATGGCTGCGCTCTTGCGTTTTCTTGCTCCAAAGGGTTGCAAGTTTTTAATGTTAATGATAAGACATATTCTCCTGCAAAACAAAAATATATTGAAACGGCGCTGACAGGATTTTCGAAAAATTTAGATTTTATATTGCCTCCCGAAAAACTTGCAGAAATTTTGCAATCAACCGATGGGCAAGAAGTTCTGGATGATAAAACAAAAATGCTCATGGATGAGCTTGCAGGTGAAAACCAATCCCAATTTTTTGTAGATCTGAAAGAAGCCATATATAAATCTCTAGGTGAAGGCAAAAAACTCGTTAGAGAAAATGGCTATGACAAAACAGCAGTTGTTTTAAATGATGAAGAAAATTCAATTTCAATTACAGAGATAAGAAATAATTGGGCGCAAGAGAGCAAAATATCGCTCAGTGATGATGAATTTATATTAGAAATTAATCCTCGGCACGATGATTCGGATTATCTAAATAGCGACACTTACAAAAAAAGCACTGAATTAAAAGATATTGCAAAAGCTATTATAAGCATAATGGATTTTTTTGAAATTGATTTTCAAGATGGAAAATTTTCTTCCAACTTTATGGAGGTTCAGAATTCTGGTGCTGGTGCTGCAGCACAAGATTATGAAGCTAGAGCTAGAGTAGCATTAGCGACTGCAGATGATCCATTTACAGCAGCATTGGCAAAAATGGAGAAACTGGCGCGAGAAGAAGAAGAGAGCGAGCATGAAAACAAGAGAGTAAGAGGTGGAGCTGCAGCTTATGATGGAAGCGATAGCGACGACAATGAAAAAGGCGTAATGTATGTTCGCAGCGCCAGCGCTAAAAGCTTGCAAGGCCCTCAAAGAGGCGGTGACAGAGGCGACTACAAACCTGCTGCTTAAAAACAAAATAACTAATCATGACCCTCCTAAAACAACTAACCCTACTCCTCTTCATCTGCCTGCCCGCCTTCGCCGAAGCAGACATAAAAATCACCAGCTGGCAAGAAAGCGCCACCATCACCAAAACCGGCAAAGTTGCTGCAATTGCGATCAAAGCCCAAGCTGTTGGCCTTGCGGCTGGAGAGTCATTCACCTCATATTCTATCGGCTTTGGCCCCAAAAGAAAAATCAGGCTCGAAGCTGTGATTTGCGATGGCCAAAGCGCAAAATATTCATTTGTCAACAACACTATAACATTTCAGTTTCCAAACCACAAAACCAACAACGCCACAATATTGATGGCATTTTCATTTGAAGAAACTTATGAAAATATTAACGAATATTTGCGACAAGAATTGATCAACGTGCCGCCATTTGCCGCGGGAGCCAACGCCAAAGTTACAATAAATTTTCCGCAATATTTAGAATCGGCCACTTTAAATCCGCACATCATCAACAATTTTGACAATTTCACTTATAGCAACGTTGTGCCTCAAGGCGGCGTCGAAGAAATTGTCAAATTAACCGCAAAAGAAGCGGCGTGGGATGTGAATATAAAATTTCAACTAAGCTCAAATCAAGGCCTTGGCGATGTTAAAGTTGCGGTGCCGAGCTATTTTATAAATTCTGAACAAGATGTGAAAAATTATTGGATCAGGCCAAGCATCACGCCAATTGCGCAAGTCAACAACGCCACCAGCAAAGAATATACCTTCAAAACTGTGGAGCGCAATTTGTTGATTGAAAATAAAGCGATAATTTATATCGGCCAAAATCACCGTTTTCCAATTATAAGAGAGCCAAATGATTATCTGAAAGTGAGCGAAAATGAACGTCAATTGCTCAGGCCAATTTTAAATCAAATCGCGCAGGACCCCAAATATCAAGGCTTGCCGCTTTATGCCAAAATTGGCAAATTTGTCCACGAATTTATCAAATATGACGAGCGCTATGTTGGCCGCCTGCCGCAAGTTGCCGAAATTTTGCGCAACCCAACCGGCGTTTGCACCGAATTTGCCACGCTCTATACTGCACTGGCCAGAACCGCCAACATCCCCGCCCTCACCATCAACGGCGCGGCCTGCGGCGAATATAACAAATGCCAAGGCCATGCCTGGAATTTGATCTATCAAGACCGCCGCTGGATCAACGTTGACGCCACGTGGGACTTGATGTCGGGCGTGGTTTCATCTTCGCATGTTTATTTTCACGAAAACGGCAAAGGCGCGTTGCAAGTTAGTTATTTTGGCGATAAAAAACCGATGGAATCGAAAATTGATTTTGAGATTTTGAAGCG
>CAYPUN010000039.1:0-11033 GCA_964413985.1 uncultured Rickettsia sp.
GCGCCACTGTTTGAGGGGCGAAGTACCACCGACCCCACTTAATTCTTCAAACTAATACACTCAAATTTCGGATGCATTAAAATTTAAGGCAGTAAAATATGAAAGAATTTTTAGACAATATCAAACAAAAAGATCCCGCCGCAAAAAGTTATTTGGAAATAAGTTTGTGCTATCCTGGGGTGCATGCAATTTTTTTCCATCGTATTGCGCATTTTTTGGAGGGGCTGAAAGTGCCTGTGCTGCCTCGCTTCATCGCCCACATCTCGCGTTTTTTGACGGGAATCGAAATTCATCCAGCTGTAAAAATCGGCAAGAATCTTTTTATCGATCATGGCTTTGGCGTGGTGATTGGCGAGACGGCGGTTATTGGCGATAATGTTACGATATATCAAGGTGTGACGCTGGGAGGCCGCTCTAACAAAAGCATCAAGCGTCATCCAACAATTGAAGATGATGTTGTCATTGGCGCTGGCGCAAAAATTATTGGCAATATTGTAATTGGAAAAGGCGCGAAAATTGGGCCTGCGGCGGTGGTGATTAATGATTTGGCGAGCCAGAAGGTTATGGTTGCAAGTGTTGCGCAAGAGCTGAAAAGGCATGATGGCGGCGGGTCTGCTGCTTGAGGACAATTGATTTAGTTTGTTTGCCAGCGGGCAGGCCAATGCGCCAAATTCTGGCGAATTGTAGCCTGTTTCAAGGTCTTGTTATCGCGCTTCGCTGCTCAAACCCTTCCACACAAACTCAGTAGTAAACGGCAACAACGGCGCACTTGCTTCGCACATTGTCACAAGTGCAGTATAAAGCACATTATACGCATCTTGCTTATCTTGATCAATCTCACTTTTCCAAAATCTTTGACGACTTCTTCTGATATACCAATTGTTTAAAGCTTCAAAAAATTTGTTAAATTCTTCGCAAGCCGTGACGGTGTCATAATTGGTCATAGCGTGATCGATGCCTGAAACTGCTGCTTTGAGCTTGGCAAGAATATATAAATCGAGAGTGTTTTTGAACTCGGTTGAATATTCGATGCGCTTGGCTTTGATGCCGTCAGAGTTGGCATAGAGGCAAAAGAAATTGTAAGCGTTGATGAGTGGCTTGATTGACAGGCGCAAAGTGTCGTGAAAGGCCTTGCCTTCTTTGTCGATGCGAAGTTCTTGGCCGCGCATCACTGGCTGCGAAATCATGTAGAAGCGCATGGAATCTGCTCCCAGCGTAGAAAAAACTTCAACCGGATCGGCATAGTTTTTGAGGCGCTTCGATAATTTTTGCGCATTTTCATCCAAAATTGTGCCGTGACAAATGACGTTTTTGAAAGGTGCGCGATCAAACAAAGCAGTTGACAAAACCATGAGGGTATAAAACCAACCGCGTGTTTGCGCCACATATTCTGTGATAAAATCGGCAGGGAAATTTTGCTCAAACCATTCTTTGTTTTCAAATGGATAATGCACTTGCGCATATGGCATTGAACCCGATTCAAACCAGCAATCAAGCACGTCGGTGACACGTTGCATTTTTGAACAATGTTTGTGATCTGGATGTTTTTTGTCAAAACGCGGATCAGAAGGGTTGAGGCGCGTGAGCTCGTCGATATAAGGGCGGTGCAGGTTGGTGGGGCGCACGTCAAAATCGCGTTGCAATTCTTCAAGCGAGCCATAAACATCGATGCGCGGATATTGCGGATCGGTGCTGCGCCAAACTGGCACGGGGCAGCCCCAGAAGCGGTTGCGCGTGATTGACCAATCTCTGGCGCCTTCAAGCCATTTGCCAAATTGGCCGCCTTTGATATGGTCGGGAATCCAGTTGATTCCTGTGTTGGTGGTTTTTTTCAACTCATAATAATATTCTTCATATTGCGTGTTGAAACCGCCTTTTGGATAAGAATTGTGACCTTTGCGAACAAACTTGAAGCCGCATTTGTCAAGCACGCGCTTTGATGCTTCGTTGTCGCCAACAGTTGCGGCGCAAACCACGTCAACGGGATAATATTTGAAAGCATAATCAACCAACGCTTTGGTGATTTCGGTTGCAAAGCCTTGATTCCAGTGCTTGCGATCAATTTGATAAGAAATTTCAACGCGTCCAGTTTCAAAATTTTCAACTGACGGATCATAAAATGCAAAGCCAGCAATTCCGACAAAATTATTTTTTTCGTCAAAAAGTGCAAAGCGCGGCAAGCCTTGTTCTAGGCGGTATTGCCAGCATTCAATTGCTTCGTGAGTGTGTCTTTCGTCATAAATTGGCGTGTCAGAAAAATAGAAATATTTGCGCGCTTCTTTGTCAGAAAAAATGCGCAAAAAATCATCGAAATTTTCTTCGCTGGCAATTTTTCCGTGCAGGCGATCGGTCTTGATGGCTCTAGGTAATTTATCGATTTTTAAAACTGGTTTTCCAGAGTTTAATTCGACCATGCGATCTTTGATGTCAGTCACCTTCACATACCACGAAGACACGGCTCTGTAGATCAGAGGGGTGTCGGTGCGCCAGCAATGTGGATAGTTGTGCAGATATTGTTCGGTCTTAACCCAAGCGCCTGTAGCTTTCAGATAGATGATAACATCTTTGTTGGGATTATTTTCTTTGTCATATTGCAATTTTTCGTCAAAGCCCAAAACGTTGCGGCCCTTGAGTTTGAGGGTGTGCTTGCGATTTTCTTTGTCCAAATAATCGAAGTCGAAAATTTCGTTGGTAAATTTTCCGCCTTCATCAACAGGGCACAAAGTGGCTATTCCATTGGCTTTGCAGAGCATTTGGTCATCTTCGCCAAATCCGGGAGCCATGTGCACAATGCCTGTACCTTCATCAGTTGCAACAAAATCGCCATGCAAAACTGAAAAAGGGGCGTGATGATTTTTTATTTTTTCGTGATCGACAAGATATGGAAATAATGGTTTGTAATTTAATCCAACAAGCTTTGAGCCCATGATGATTGTGACTCGAGACGATTCGTCAATGTTGAAATCTTTGGTGAATTTTTCGATCAAATTGGCGGCAACAATCACCGCTTCATCGCCAGTTTTTATAACAGCATATTCGATATTTTTGCCAACTGCCAACGCAAGGTTTGAAGGCAGAGTCCACGGCGTTGTAGTCCAAGCCACGAGGCTGATTTTGTTATAGCCATGATTTGCCAAAAAATCAGGAATTTTTGTTAGCTCAAATTTGACAGTGAGAGCTTGGCTTTCCTTCTGCCTGTAGGCGTTGTCCATTCTTGTTTCAAAGTTTGAAACTGGAGTTTGGCACGCCCAAGAATATGGCATCACGCGAAAATCTTCATAAACTAAATTTTTGTCATAGAGGCTCTTAAACGCCCACAGCACTGACTCCATATAGTTTATATCCATCGTTTTATAGCTGTTGTCAAAATCAACAAAACGACCTTGGCGCGTGACATAATTTCGCCACTCGCCAGCATATTTCATCACCGAACTTTGGCAGGCAGCGTTGAATTTTTCGATGCCATATTCTTGAATTGCAATTTGTCCAGAGATGCTCTTGCCCGTTTTGGCTGTAAGCTCCTTCTCGGTTTCCATTTCAACTGGAAGGCCGTGAGTGTCCCAACCAAATTTGCGCTCAACTTTTTTGCCCTTCATGGTTTGATAGCGCGCAAAAATATCTTTGATAAAGCCTGTAAGCAAGTGGCCGTAGTGCGGAAGGCCATTGGCAAAAGGCGGGCCATCATAAAAAACAAACTCAGATTTTTGCGAATAATCTTCGTGACGACAATCGGCGTGCTCTTTGAGAGCGCATGGCTCTAGCACCGGCGACACGTTATCATCGCCATCTTGCGAAATATTTCTCATCTCAACTGAGGCTTCAAAAATTTTATTTTCTTGCCAGAATTTTAAAACATCTTGCTCAAGGGCAGCAAAATCAAGGCTTTGGTTTGGTTGAGGATAGTGCGAATTTTTTGACATTTTTTACAAATATTGATCGTGACAGCGCGACAAATAACGCTTGCCTAAATTTTTTTCAATAATACAATATAAAAAATATAAACCAACTATCTATTTGATGAACGGCTTTTTAGCTTGCCAAACAATGATGATGCCAACGATGCGCTCCACGCGCACATAATTTCTCTTGGGCGTTTTTGCCCCTCTCACTTTCAGCTGTTATAAAATATAAAAAATCTTCAAATGAAAAAAATTAGAGTTGGTCTTGCAGGCCTTGGTGTTGTAGGCAAATCGGTCTATGACATTTTAACAAATAACAAAAATTTTATTGATACAAAAACTTCTTCGCAAATTGAATTGGTGGCGGTTTCTTCGCGTGTGAAAAAAGATTTTGTTGATGAGGTGGCGGTGAAATTTTATAATGATCCGTTGTTGATGGCCTCTGATCCCGCAATTGACGTGGTTATAGAGGTGATTGGCGGTGACGGAATTGCCAAAGAATTGGCGCTGAAAACTTTGCAAAATGGCAAAAAATTTATCACGGCGAACAAGGCTTTGCTTGCGGTTGAGGGTTTTGAGTTGGCAAAAATTGCGGAAGAAAATCATTCTTCAATCAGCTTTGAAGCTGGTGTTGGCGGGGCTATGCCGATTGTTAAAATTTTTAAAGAAAGTTTGGCCAGCAACAAAATTAATAGTTTTTGCGCAATTTTAAATGGCACTTGCAACTATATTTTAACCAAGATGGGCGAGGGCGGCGACGAGTTTGCCGATGCTTTGCTTGAGGCGCAGAAATTAGGTTTTGCCGAAAGTGATCCAACTTTTGATATTGATGGAATTGATACTGCGCATAAGCTTGCGCTGCTTGCCTCTATCGCACTTTCATCTAAGCCAAATTTTGATGAAATTTATGTTGAGGGAATTCGAAATATCACCAGCGAAGATATAAAAATTGCGCGAGAGCTTGGTTATAAAATTAAATTGTTGGCGGTGTTTGAAAATGCTGGCGAGGCTTCGTTTCAGGCGGTTTATCCGGCATTGGTGGCGCAAGAAAATTGCATTGCAAAAATTGATGGATCGCTCAATGCAGTGATGGCAAAAACTTCTTTTGCAGGCGAAACTTTTGTTTCTGGAAGTGGCGCAGGCGGCGTGCCTACGGCTTCAGCGGTGCTTGCGGATTTGATTGATTTGGCCAATGATCGGGGTTCGTTTGTGTTTGGTGTGAAAAGTGATAAGCTTGTGGAGGCGCATGTTTCTAGCGTTGAAGAGCGCATTGGAAAATATTTTGTGAAGTTTAATTTGGGCGAAACACGCGAAATTGATCGTGAGTTTTTGCGAAAAGTTAAAGCCACAAAATCATATTTTCACGAGACGCCACAAGGGTTGGTGGCTGGGTTGATCACGGGGGATATTTTGGAAAAAGAATTGAGCGCGTTGTTGAAAGACAAAGGCGGGAAGTTTATAAGGGTGGCTTGAAAAACGCGCTATTCCTTATTTTTTCTGTTTGAAAACCGCGATATAATTCACATCTAAATCTTTCTCGTCAACTTTCCATGTGTCGTTAAATGGATTGTAGGAAAAGCCTGCGAGTTCTTGTAAATCAAGGCTTTGCTTGATTGCTTCTGATGCGACTTCTGAGGGTTTTAGAAATTTTTTCCAATCATGCGTGCCTGCGGGGAGCCAGCGTAGCACGTATTCTGCGCCAACTTTTGCGAACAAGAAAGATTTTGCGGTGCGGTTTAGAGTTGCGACAAATAAGATGCCGTTGTCGTTTAGAAGTTTGGCGCAATGTTTGACGAATTCGCCGACGTCAGAGACGTGTTCGATCACTTCTAGCGCAAGCACCACGTCGAATTTTTCGTGATTGATTGCTTGCGTGATTTCTTCAGTTGAAGTGTTGCGATAGTCGATTTTTAAGCCCGATTTTTGTGCGTGAATTTTGGCGATTTCGATATTTTTTGCGGAGGCGTCAATTGCCGTCACATTGGCGCCCATATTGGCAAATGGCTCAGCCACAAGGCCGCCGCCGCATCCGATGTCGATTATTTTGAGAGTGGAAAATGGTTTTAGTGATTTGAAATCGAGTTTGAAATGGGCGCAAATTTGTTCGCGAATATAAAAAATTCTTGTTGGATTGAACTTGTGCAAAGGCTTGAATTTGCCGGTTGGGCTCCACCATTCATCGGCCATGTCGGAGAATTTTTTTATCTCTTTTTCGTCAATTGTTGAGGTCATATATTTAAATTTCGAATTAGCATATTGATTTAAAATATACGCTGAACTTATGTTCTATGTCCCTACGGCAACCTTTTTTTAAAATCCCAAAGGGGGATTTTAAAAAAAGCTAAGCGGGACATAGAACATAAGTTCAGCGTATATTTTAAATCAATATGCTAATCACTTTTTTTTAGGTAATTTTTCTATATCTACCATTTCGTAGCTTTCAAGGTCGTTCATCCAGTTTTTTTTCACCTTCACAAACAAAAATAGACTAACCTTTGCGCCTGCAATTTCTGCAATTTCGTGACGGGCTTCGCTGCCGATTTCTTTGATCAGCGCGCCGTTGTGGCCAAGGATGATGCCTTTTTGGCTGTCTTTTAAAACGAAAATTGTTTGATGAATTGTGATGTGGCCGTTTGGCGCAACTTTATAATCATCGGTTTTGACCGTGAGAGAGTAGGGCAGCTCGCGATTTAGTTTGAGGAACAATTTTTCGCGCGTGATTTCGCTGGCAATTCCGCGCATTGGCGCGTCGGTGATGTCTTCTTCGTTGTAGGCCCAAGGTGCCGGCGCGCATTTGTTAAGCAAAAATTCTTTCAGCTGCACAAGCCCGTCATTGTTAAGCGCAGAGATCATAAAAATTTCAGTCAATCCAATTTCGGTGAGCGCGTTGATGATCACAAGCAACTTCGGTTTTTTGACAAGATCGATTTTGTTGATGATGATTGCAGGCTTAAATTCATTTTTTTTCAACTCGTTGATGATGCGCAAATTTTCTGTATCAAGGCCACGCTCAGCATCAATAAGAAAGCAGACAAAATGCGCATCGCGAATGCCTTGCCAAGCCGATTTTACAATGAGGCGTTCAAGAATCCTATCACTTCGCGGCAAAAAAACCCCCGGAGTATCAAGCAACACAAGCTGCGTCTCGCCTTCAACCACAATGGCCTTAATAACGTTGCGCGTCGTTTGCACCTTTGGCGAAACAATCGAAATTTTCTGCCCAAGAAGTGCATTGGTCAGAGTCGATTTGCCCGCATTTGGCGCGCCTACAAGAGCTATGATGCCGAATTTTTGTGTCATGTTTTTTTTATTTAAAAATGATCGTCTCTTTGTCACGAGAGATATAACCCTTAGACGCGACTGAGCCACGCTTGGAGCGGCTAAGGGTTATATCTCTCGTGACAAAGAGACGATTCCTAATTTATACGCTAATTATTTCTCAAGCAATTCTTCGGCAATCAAAAACGCCAACTCCACACTTTGCGAAGCGTTGAGACGCGGGTCGCAATGAGTGTGATAGCGATCTTTCAAATGCGCATCGTCAATTTTTTGATTGCCACCCAAACATTCTGTAACATCTTGGCCTGTCATTTCAAAATGAATGCCACCAGCGTAGGTTCCGCAAGATCTATGCACCGCGAAGAATGATTTTATCTCACTGAGAATATCATCAAATTTGCGCGTTTTATAATCAGTTGAAGACTTGATGGTGTTGCCATGCATCGGGTCGCAAGACCACAAAACTTTCTGCCCAGATTTTTTTACAGCTTCAACCAAAGGCGGAAGTGAATCATCGATCTTGCCAGCGCCCATCCTAGAGATTAGCGTGATGCGGCCCGCTTCATTTTGCGGATTTAAAATTTCAAGCAGACGCAACAAATCGTCTTTTGCAATTGACGGCCCAACTTTGAAGGCGATTGGATTAGCAATTCCGCGCATAAACTCAACATGGGCTTCGTTTGGCGAGCGGGTGCGATCACCAATCCAAAGCATGTGGGCGCTCATGTCGTAGAATTTTTGCGATTCTTTTTCTTGGCGCGTGAAAGCTTGTTCATAGTTGAGCAGCAAGGCTTCGTGCGAGGTGAAGAAGCTGGCAGTTGAAAGCTGTGGAATGTTGGCAGAGTTGAGTCCGCAGCTTTCGATGAACGCGATGTTGTCGGTGATGCGGCGCAAAACCTCTTCGGTGTTGCGTTTGGAGCTGAGATTGTGGACGAATTCTTTGTTCCATTCGTTCACTTTGTTGAGGCTGCTATAGCCGCCAACAGCAAGGCTGCGCAGATAGTTTAAAGATGCTCCAGAGTGGAAATAAGCATCGATCATGCGTTGCGGATTGGCCTTGCGCGCGTCTTTTGTGAATTCAATTCCGTTGATGATATCGCCGCGATAGCTTGGCAGAGTAACATCGCCGATGGTTTCGCTGTCTTGCGATCTTGGTTTGGCATATTGTCCGGCAACGCGTCCAACCTTGACAATTGGCTTCTTCACGCCTTGCATCAGCGTGACTGTCATTTGGGTCAAAGTGCGGAAAAAGCTTTTTAGGTTGTCGTTTGAAAATTCGGCGAAGCTTTCGGCGCAGTCACCGCATTGCAGCAAGAAGGCTTTGCCTTCAGAGGCGGCGGCGAGTTCGGTTTTTAGTTTTTCGATTTCGTCGAAGGAAACTAAGGCAGGGAACTGCTTCAGCATTGACTCTACGAGTTTTAGCTGGTTTTTGTCTTCATATTCTGGCTGTTGCTTGACGGGAAAATTTTTCCACGAATCTGGAGCCCAATTTGTTTTGTTCATTTTTTTGGTAATGTCGAATTGTTAAATTTTAAGATTTGCGACGCAAAGGCTTGGGGACGATACTTCGCCCCTCAGACAGTGGCGCGCCAAAACTCGGTTCGAAGCATCATCCCCAAGCCTTTGCGTCGCAAATCTTAAAATTTAACAATCACTAAAATTAAATTTAATATTGCTTTAGAGTCGCTAATTATCTATCATTGCGAGGTGATTGTCAATTTAATATTTTATGGTTATGCAAAAAGTTATTGCTTTTCAAGGGGCTGTTGGGGCCAACTCTGATATGGCTTGTCACAAATTTTATCCCGATTTTGACACAAAAGCCTATGCTTCTTTTGAAGATGTGTTTGCGGCCGTTGAAAATGGCGAGGTGCAGTTTGGCATGATTCCCTTAGAAAACTCTTATGCGGGGCGGGTTTCGGAGATTCATAATTTGTTGCAAAAAAGCAAAGTTGCAATTGTGGCGGAGCATTTTTTTCCAATTGAGCATAATCTTGCGGCGGTGCGCGGTTCTAAGTTGGAGGAGCTGGAAGAAGTTTATTCTCATCCACAGGCTTTGATGCAATGTCAAAGCAATTTGCATAAGTTGGGTCTGAAAATGTGTGAATTTTCTAACACGGCGAAAGCGGCAGAATTTGTGGCTAAAGCTGGTGATAAGACCAAGGCGGCGTTGTGTTCAAGCAAGGCGGCAGAAATTAATAATTTGGAGATTTTGCAGACAAATTTGCAAGATTCGGGGCGTGATAATGTGACGATTTTTGTGACAATTTCGCGCGAATTTGGAGATGTTGATCCGCAAAAAGGGGTGGTGATTACAACGTTGTTGTTTACGGTGCGAAACATCACGGGAGCGCTCTATAAGTCGCTTGGCGGCTTTGCAACCAACAATGTGAATATGTTAAAACTTGAAAGTTATATTCCAAGTGGCGCTTCAAAACAGGCGAAATTTTTTATTTCTTTGCAGGGTCACCCAAGCGACAAACCCTTGGCAGACGCGCTTAGCGAGCTTGGGTTTTTTTCGCAAGAAGTGAAATTGATTGGGGTTTATTATGCGGATAAAAAGAGGTTTGAATAATGAATAAATTAACTTTGCAAGAAGAGCGCGTCATTGTGCACAAAGGCACCGAGGCACCTTTTAGTGGCGAATATTATGAGAATAATCGCAGCGGAAAATATTTTTGCAAACGTTGCGATGCAGAGTTGTTTTCAACGGAGGCGCAGTTTGATTCGGGCTGCGGCTGGCCTAGCTTTGACGATGAAGTTGCGGCTGGTGCGGGTGGCGAGAAAGTGAAAAAAGTGCGTGATGCCGATGGGCGCAGAACCGAAATTTTATGCGCAAATTGCGATGGTCATTTGGGGCATATATTTCATGGCGAGGGCATGACAGTGAAGGATGCGCGCTATTGCGTAAATTCAATTTCTCTCAAATTTGTTGAGTTTAAAAAAGATGCTGTTGATGAAGTTGCATATTTTGCTGGCGGGTGTTTTTGGGGTGTTGAATATTTTTTAAAAAATGTTGCTGGGGTGAAAAAAATACGTTCGGGATATATGGGTGGAGATGTTGAAAATCCTAGCTATGAGCAGGTTTGCACTAAAAAAACTGGACATGTTGAAACGGTGGAAATTGTGTTTGATGGTGGGCGAGTTTCGTTTGAAGAATTGTGTAAAATATTTTTTGAGATACATGATCCAACTCAGGCAAATGGGCAGGGCAACGATGTTGGGCCACAATATTTGTCGGTGATTTTTGCAGTTGATGAAGAGCAAAAAAATGTGGCGCGAAAATTGATTGCAACCTTGGAAGGCAAGGGGCTGAAGGTTGCAACTGAGGTGCGTGATGCTGAGAGTGGAACAAAAAAATTCTGGCCGGCGGAATTATATCACCAAAATTATTATTTTCATAACGGCAAGCAGCCCTATTGCCACAAGAGAATTAAGAGGTTCTAATGCGCATAATTTCTGGACAATTTAAGGGTAGAAAAATGGTCGATTCATCGCATCTGCGAACTGTCAGACCCACAACAGACAAGAATCGCCAAGCTTTGTTTAATATTTTAACCTCGGCAAAATTTTTGGCAGAAATCAATTTTTCGCTTGAGGACGCAGTGATGTTAGATTTGTGTTGCGGCACTGGCGCTGTTGGTTTTGAGGCATTGTCGCGCGGTGTAAAAAATGTGCTTTTTGTCGATCAAAATATGCAGCATTTAGAAATTGCCAAAAAAAATGCCGAGCTTTTTAAGGTGGAAAAACAGACAAAATTTGTTTTGGCGGATGCACTAAATTTGCGCAGTGAGGGTGTGGTTTATAATTTTGTCTATATCGATCCGCCCTACAGAATTAAGGCTAAACCGTTTG
>CAYPUN010000040.1:0-10868 GCA_964413985.1 uncultured Rickettsia sp.
GATATAGCTCTTAGACGCTCCAAGCGTGGCTCAGTCGCGTCTAAGAGCTATATCAACCGTGATAAGAAATTATTACCCTAAAAATAAAAACTTGACATTGCTGCAACTAACCATCAAAATTATGGGGTTAATTATATTTAATTCGTGCGCCGTTACAAGTTGCGGGAAACTCTGTCCCGCTTATCTCTAGAGATGATTGTTGGAATATTAAATTGAGGCGCTTTTAATAACAAAAAAGAGGTGTGATGAATATCAAAAGTTTTATCAGAAAAAGAAGGTTTTTGACAATGTTTGAAAGCGCTAAGGCCTTTATTGTCAATGCTTTCACCAGTTCAATCAAGCTTGTCTTTACCAAAAGAACAATACTTTTTGTTACCAGCCAAAAGATCCGCAGCGTTACTCTGGGGCCAATTGCGCAGCTTTGCATTTTTATTACAATTGCATGGATTGTGAATTTGTTTTTCCAGTCAATTCAATATAACAAGATCATCAATGAGAAATCGCAAGAGATCGCGCGGCTCAACAGTGTGAACAGTTATTTTGAAACTGAGTTTAACAATATAAACGAAAGATTGCGCAAGGTTAATGATTATCTATTGTCGGTGACAGGCCGCGCCACTCCTGCTTCTAGCCAAAATAAAGAATTCAAAACTCCAGAAAGCATCAAAGAAGATGACCTCACCAAAACAGATAAACACACGCTAAACCAAATTAAGGACGCTGTTTTTACTTTGTCTGACATTCAAGCTGGTGCTGGTGAGCGCATAGAAAAACTTGAAAAAGCAATTGCGGTGACGGGTTTGAAAATCAAAACGCGAAACAAATCCATGGAAAGCGCTGCGGGACAAGGCGGGCCGCTGATTCCTGTGCAAGATTTCACTCGCGCTGAAGCGATAAAAACCAGCAAATTTGTTGGCGAAATCAACCGCTTGATCACGCTTGAAAGATTGACACAAGTTTTGCCTTTTGCGCGCCCAATGAAAAGCTATTTTGTTTCAAGCGGCTTTGGCACTAGAACTGACCCGATCACGGGCGGATATGCACGCCATCAAGGACTTGATTTTGTTGGACCTTCTCACGAAAAAATTATCAGCCCATCAGCGGGACGCGTGATCTTGGCTGGCGCTTTCAGCGACTATGGCAATGCTGTTGTGATTGATCACGGCTTTGGCATTACAACGCGCTATGGCCATCTTTCAAAAGTTAAAGTGGCAAAGGGTCAAATTGTTAAAAAAGGCGATGTGATTGCATTGCAAGGCAGCACAGGACGCAGCACAGGACAACATCTACACTATGAAATAAGATATAAAAATACTCCGCTTAACCCGAAGAAATTTCTTGAAGCGGGTGACGCTATATTTAACGACAAAACATTAAAACATGCCGATAGCTAATCTTAAAGCCAAAGTTTCCTCAATGATGCAAGGCAGTTCTGAAAACGACAATCAGCCGTCTTTTGCGCGCAAAATTGAAAATATCAGCTCGAACTTTAAATCAACACCAACAATTTTGGCGAAAGATTTGCGTGTTGAAGGTGACATCTTGAGCAGCGGATTGCTTGAAATTGAAGGCTTTGTGCGTGGAAATGTAAAAGGAAATTCCGTAATTATTCGCGAAGGTGGAAATATGGAAGGCGAGTTGATGGCCGAGTCTCTAAGCGTGAAAGGCAAGTTTAATGGCAAGATTCGCGCGAAAAATATCAGCATTTCGGGCAAGGCACAAATTAATGGTATTGTGGAATATTGTTCGCTTTGTGTTGAAGATGGCGCTTGTATTGACGGGCAGTTTAAGCAAGTTAGTTCGATTGAATAAATCGCACCTTCGCGCTCCTAATATTTTCTTGCGCAGCTCTTAGCGCGCAAATCCAAAAACCTACCTATCCACATCAAAGCAACGCTTATCTAGCTTTGCAAACGCTGCAAAATTTCATCTCTATCAATAAAATTTATCATCTGCTTCATTTCAGGGCCGTGCTCTTGGCCAGTCAATGCTAGGCGCAGCGGCATGAACAATTCTTTGCCTTTGCGTGAAGTGTTTTTCTTGATTTCGTCGAGCCATTTTTGCCAGCAATCCGATGCTTTGGTGTCTTGTGGCAGAAGGGTTGAGGCTATTTGCAAAAATTCTTTGTCTCCCGCTGCATTGTTGAAGCGAAATGGTTTTTTGCAAATTTCAAACCATTGTTTCACTTCGTGCAAAAACGAAATATTTGGCTTTATAATATTCCAAAACTCTTCGCTGATTTCGCCTAAATTTAATTTTTCTAAATGTGGCTTCACGTCTTTGAAATCAAGGATTTGCAGCAGTTTTTGGTTGATGGTTTCAAGCTCGCTCAAATCATAATTTGTTGATGATTTGCTAAATTTTGCAAAATCAAAATTGCTGATTAATTCGTCGAAATTTTTGTAGATTTTTATTGGTTCAGAAGTGCCAATTTGCGCGAGAAGACTGACAACGGCAAATGGCTCGAAGCCTTGATTGCGTAGGGTTTTCACGTCAAATCCGCCTTCGCGTTTGGAGATTTTTCCTTCGCTGGCTTTCACCAAAGCAAGATGTGCAAAGTGAGGCATGATGCCTTTTGCGCCCGCTGCCAGCAAGGCTTCGAAGATTTGAATTTGCACCGCAGTGTTGGTGATGTGATCTTCGCCGCGGATGATGTCGGTGACGCCGAAGTCGATGTCGTCTACAACCGAGCAGAATGTATAGGTTGGCACGTTGTTGTCGCGCACCAAAACTGGGTCAGAAAAATGGCGGCCTTCATAGGTGATGCGGCCTTTG
This sequence comes from uncultured Rickettsia sp., assembly GCA_964413985.1. GTDB lineage: Bacteria > Pseudomonadota > Alphaproteobacteria > Rickettsiales > UBA1997 > CAMCFD01. The sequence continues at coordinate 2,776 of CAYPUN010000040.1, forward strand.
ATTTTGTCGTCCCACGCCACTATTTTTTCTTCAAGCAAAAAACGATAATGTGGCTTGAGGCCTTGAGCGCGTAGCGATTGCTTTTGCTCTTCGGTCAAATTTAGCGCCGCACGATTATAGATTGGAGCAATGCCCGAAGCGCTCTGGCTCTTGCGTTGCAGGTTTAGTTCTTCGGCTGATTCATAGCATTCATAAAGGCGGCCAGATTTTATCAGCAGGTTTTTTGCTTCTTCATAGCGCGCCAAACGGTCAGATTGTTTGGCAAAAATATCGTGCGTCAGCCCAAGCCACGCCATATCTTGCGGGATCATCTCGACATATTCTTCGCGCACTCTTTCAATGTCGGTGTCGTCAAAACGCAGCATAAATTTGCCGCCAGTTTTTTTGGCATAGAGAAAATTTATGATGGCAGCGCGAATATTGCCAACATGGAGAAAGCCCGTGGGAGAAGGTGCAAAGCGACAAAGTGTGTTCATTTTTTAAGCCTGAAAAACATTATTGCCAAAATTTATTTGTAATCGGATAGCGCCGATCCTTGTCAAACGACATATCAGAAATTTTGGGGCCAATCACCGATTGGCGTCTCTTATATTCGCTGCTATAGAAAAGTTTTGCAACTTTTTTTACTAAATCGGCGTCAAAGCCCTGTTTTATTATGGTTTCGAGGGATTTTTTTTCTTCAATTAAGGCGAATAAAATTTTGTCGAGAATTTCATAAGGCGGCAAAGAGTCGGAATCTTTTTGGTTTTCGCACAGCTCAGCTGTAGGATCCTTGATGATTATTGCTGCCGGAATTATATCGATTTTTTTGCAGAAAAATAGCGAATCGATGTTTTGATTGCGCCATTTTGCCAATTCATAAATTTGCGTTTTATAAAGGTCTTTGACTGGATTGAAGGCGCCGCACATATCACCATAAAGCGTGGCAAAGCCCGCTGCCAATTCAGATTTGTTGCCAGTTGAAAGCACAAGGGCGTTGGTGGCGTTTGAAATAGACATCAAAATATTGCCTCTGATTCGCGCTTGCAAATTTTGCCTTGCAAGTGCCGCTTCTTTTGTTGTGGCCATGGCACCGCAATAGTCATAAAGCGTTGTCAGCATTGCGCTGAAGGCTGGTTCAATTGAAATTATTTCCATTTCAACATTAAGATTTTTGGCGCATATTTTGGCATCATTCATCGAAGAATCAGAGTTGAAGCGGCTTGGCAGCGCATAAAGCTTGACGTTTTTTTCTTGCAACGCATCAACTGCAATTGCCGCAACCAGCGCCGAATCTATGCCGCCAGACATTCCAAGAATTATTTTTTCGAAATTATTTTTTGCCATATAATCGCGAAGACCCAAAACGCAAGCAAGATAATTGCGCCGCGCCTCTTGATTTGACTGGGTTTCAGACGATTTTGCAATTGGCGCATGTTTTGTGATTTCGCCTTTATCTAAATTTAGAATTGCTGCATCTGTGGCAAATTCTTTTAGCACCAAAACCTCTTCGCCCTTCTCGTTCAAAACAAAAGAAGAGCCGTCAAACACTAGAGAGTCTTGGCCTCCCACTTGGTTGAGATAAATTAGCGGCTTTCTAATTTCTTGCACAATATTTTGCGTGATTTGGCGGCGTTGCTTGTCTTTGTTGGTTGAATAAGGCGAAGCATTGATTGAAATTAGCGCATCAAAAACCTGCTCTTTCAATAAAAAAATATTTTTTGCGTCCCAAATATCTTCGCAAATCAACAGCGCCAAGGTTTGGCCGCGAAATTCAAAATAGGATAAAAAACTTTCGGCTTCAAAATATCTCTTCTCGTCAAACACGCCAAAATTGGGCAAAGTTTTTTTATGGACTATTTTTTCAACTTCGCCATTTTCAATCAAAAAAGCAGAATTATAAGTGATTGGTTTTTTGGCACGATTTTGCGTGATATGCGGCGCACCCAGCAAAATAGCGCACTTGGAACCTTTTGTTGCCGCGATAATTTCTTGTAATTTTTCATTTGCGACTTGAAGGAAATTTTCTTTTAGCCACAAATCTTGCGCAGGATAACCTGTGAGCGTCATCTCGCAAAACACTGCCAAATCTGCGTTGGCGGCTTTTGCCTTTTCAAATTCGGCAAGAATTTTTTGGGCATTGCCTGAAAGATCTCCAACAGAAGTGTTGATTTGTGCGAGATAAATTTTTAATTCTGACATTTAATTTTGTAATTTTATTTGCTGTGAAATTATTGCCTTGGCAACAGCAAGGCCGCCATCGTAAGGCACTTTCAAACCATTAATTTCTTCATAAAAACTTGGCGCTTTTTTTGCAGCTTCCAAACTTTCTGAAAGTGGCATCAATGCGGGGCAATGGTGGTTTGCTTCGCCAAAAAAAACATCTCTTTGATTGCCAACTAATAAAAAATCGCAACCAATTTCTAACACGTCGCGATATTTTGTTTTCAAGGCCTCATCGCCATTTAACTGCTGCAAAATATAATTTATTTTTTGTGCTAAATTTTTTTGCTCGGCCACACTGGCATCAAACTCTATGGCCTGCGCCCTTGATGCGCCTATTGTGAGACATGTTGTGAAATTTTTTTCATCATGCGCAATTGAGTGACGAAACACCGCACCAACAACTTTAAAATTGCCATCAGACATTTTTGCAAGATTGATGCGAATGTCGCCAAGCCTTACTCCTTCAAGGAACGGCTGCATCAAGATTTTTTTGCCATATAAAGAATTTATCGCCTGCGCTATTTCTTGTGGCGCAATATCTGCAATCAATCTTTGATCTGCTCCAAATTTTGTTTTGCAAAATTGCACAAAACATAAAATATTTATGATTTCAATGATATCACTTGGAAGCTCCTGGGCGTTGATTTCATACAGCTGCACCTCTGACAATTGCGCAATGGTTTTATTTTTTATTTGCTCTAAATTTAATCCAGTCGCAGAAATTTCAACAGCAAAAACTCCCAGAGCCTGCGCCGAATCATCTGGTTTCAAAACTATTTTTTGTGTGCTGGTTTTAAAAATTTCGCTATATTTCTTGCCCATTTCTTGCGCTTTTTTTGGCATTTCTAAATCGCCATAAAATGAGATGGCTGTAGGCGTTGCAAGATCTTCATATTTTTTTGCCAACACTAGTGGAAATTCTTTATCTTGATAGGCTTCGGCCAAAAAATTGAAAGTAAATTTTTGTGGGAAAAGTTTTTTTAGCTGTGTTAAATAATTGTTGATTGAAATTCTTCCAACTGGCGGAAATGGCGCCTTCATTGGCTCCAAACGCTGCACAACAAAATCTATTTCATGCAGAAAAATATTTTTTTGCTCGAGAACCAATCCACGCAAAGCACAAAAATCTGCAACAACAACCTCTGCAGAGACTTGATTTTGCTGGCCCAAAAGCACATTAACAATTTTTTGATTCTCTTCTTTATATTTTTCAACTATCAACGAAGCGTTGGCGCTGTTGATCCTAAAGGCTGCAAAAGAATTTTGCGCCAAAAACATTTTGCCATCTGCAGAAATTTTATGAACATAAACATCGTGCCCCAAATCAACAGCGCCAAGGATATAAGACAGTGTGGTGTTTTTGCCAAGCACCATATTTTCTAAATCTTCATTAATTAAAACTAGAATTTTCACTTGGTTTTTATTTAAATGCCGTTTCTTAAATTGTGGTCATGCGAAGAATGGATCCGCGCTTTCGCAGGAATGACAAGCTTTCTGCAGCAATCTCCCCTAAAGCTTAAAACCATATTTCGCCTTCGCACCCAAAATTTCTTCAATACGAATTAATTCGTTATATTTTGCAATGCGATCTGAGCGACAAAGCGAACCGGTTTTAATCTGGCCAGCATTGGTTGCAACGGCAATGTGCGCAATTGTTGCATCTTCGGTTTCACCGCTGCGATGCGAAATAATTGTGTTATAATTATTTTTCTTCGCCAAAGCAATTGTATCAAGCGTTTCGCTCAAAGTGCCAATTTGGTTAACCTTGATAAGCACAGCATTGGCAAGGTTTTGCGCAATTCCTTTTGCTAAAATTTTTGGATTTGTTACAAACAAATCATCGCCAACCAATTGAATTTTTTTGCCCAAAGCTTGTGTGATCTTGGCCCACGAGTCATAATCATCTTCAGCGCACGCATCTTCAATTGAAAAAATCGGATAGTTGTTGACCAAATCTTCATAATAGCGAATCAATTGCTCGCCATCCAAAATTTTGCCCTCACCTTCCAAATCATATTTTCCATTTTTGTAAAACTCGGTTGAAGCCGCGTCCAGAGCCAGTTTGACATCGCTTCCCAATTTATATCCGGCCTTTTCAACAGCGTTCGAAATATAATCTAAAGCTTGACGAGCGCTGCCAAAATTTGGCGCGAAACCACCTTCATCACCAACGTTGGTGTTGTGTCCGTCTTTTTTTAGTAGTGATTTTAGGTGATGAAAAACTTCTGCACCAACACGAATTGAATCCTTGATAGACGTGGCTGTGCACGGCATAATCATAAATTCTTGAATGTCGATTTTGTTGTCAGCATGCTTGCCGCCATTGATGATATTCATCATCGGCACTGGCATCAAACAAGAATTTTTATCACCGATATATGCAAAAAGTGGTTGCTTCAACGAAGCCGCTGCAGCCTTGGCACAAGCCAGCGAAACAGCCAAAATTGCATTGGCGCCAAGATTCGATTTGTTTTCTGTTCCATCAAGATCGATCATCAATTGATCGATTTCTCTTTGCTTCATAACATCATGTCCCACAAGGGCTGGCGCAATTTTGCCCACAACATTTTCAACTGCCTTGAGCGAACCTTTGCCCAAATAGCGCAACTTGTCACCATCGCGCAACTCGCACGCCTCTAGGCTTCCAGTTGATGCACCAGATGGAACAATTGCACTTGCAACAACATCGTTTTCAAGAATCACGTCAGCTTCAACCGTTGGAAACCCGCGAGAATCAAGAACTTCACGCGCTTTAATGTTTTTTATTTTTACTGTCATTACAAATTTATAAATTGAGTTGTTGTTAAAATTTTGATAATCACCCCTTGTATCAGGGCGATATAGCTCTTAGCCGCTCCAAGCGTGGCTCAGTCGCGTCTAAGAGCTATATCGCCCATGATACAAGGGTGATTATCAAAATTTATTGCAGACCCCTTGCCTCACGCGCCTTCAAAACTTCATTTTTATAAGCACGATTAACCACCATCGGCAATGGATATGGAATATAATAGCCGCCCCCTTTCAAAACATAAATTCCAACAACGCGGTTCGACTGTTGCTGCACGCCCTTTTGCGTGATTATGTCGGGGAAATTTTCGCCAAAAGAATGAGCTTCAATCAAATCTTTTGCCACACCATTTTTAAGCAAATAATTTTTGACCACCTCAACACGCTTCAACGCTAAATTCTCGTTGTATAAAATATTTCCCGAGCGATCGGCATTGCCAATCAATATGATGCGATAGGCGCCATTTAAGGTGTCGAGATACCTTAAAGTTTCGAGAACTTTTTTGTTAGCTTTGTCATTAAAATTAAATTCGTCAAGATCAAAAAGCACTTCGAAGCGCTCAAATTCTGTCTCGGTGAGGATTGTTTTTGGCCTACGATCTTTGCGCAAATCATCAACATAGCCTTCAATTTCATCGAGCAATTTATAAAAACGCACTTTGCATTTTGACAATTCACCGCCGCGGTAAGCAGCTTTGGAGTCCTTGCTGATCCAGCAATCATAAAGGAATGTCAAATGCGCCAATTGAATTGGAATTGCTTTTTGAATGTCATAAAAAGAAACATTTTCGAGACGTTTTTGCGCTGATATTGCGTCTTCAAGCTCGATCTGGCTTGTGCCCCAACGAATTGGGCTTTCGGGAATCACGCGCACGCCATTTGAAGCGTCCAAACCTTTGTTTGCAAAATAATCGGAATCTGGCCAATTGCCAGCTGTTGCAAGGCTTCGCGAATATTCTAAATATTCGAGTGCCAAATATGAGCTATAAAATTTTTCCAACTTCAAGCCTCTTTCACGCTTTGCAAGCTCGTGCAGACTGGTTGCGCAGGTGGTTAGAATAAATAGAATTGTAAGGTGAAAAATTTTTTTAAGCATCAAAACATTTTTGAAATTCTTATTCAAAAAAAATTAAAAGGTGATTGTCATTTATATCTGACAATCACCTTTTATCCTAACCGCAAAAATGTTAAATGTTAAACAGTTTTTTAAGAATTCATTGACTTGAAGAAATCTTCGTTGCTCTTGCTATTTTCAATCTTGTTGAGCAAGAATTCTATTGCTTCAACAGAGCTCATTGAGTTGACAATACGACGCAACATCCAAGTTTTTGAAAGTGTTGCGCGTTCAACTAGCAATTCTTCTTTACGTGTGCCCGACTTAGTAATATCAATAGCTGGGAAGATTCTCTTATCCGAAATTTTGCGATCAAGCACAATTTCTGAGTTGCCCGTTCCTTTAAATTCTTCAAAGATAACTTCGTCCATTTTTGAACCAGTTTCAACAAGTGCCGTGGCAATGATTGTAAGCGATCCGCCTTCTTCAATGTTTCTTGCTGCACCAAAAAATCTTTTTGGTTTTTGTAGCGCGTTTGAATCAACACCACCAGTCAAAACTTTTCCTGATGATGGAATCACGGTGTTGTAGGCGCGAGCCAAACGGGTGATTGAGTCGAGCAAAATCACAACATCTTTTTTTGCTTCAACTAAACGCTTTGCTTTTTCGATAACCATCTCAGCAAGCTGCACGTGGCGTGTTGCCGGCTCGTCAAAAGTTGAACTTACAACTTCACCTTTTACAGAGCGAAGCATGTCTGTCACCTCTTCTGGACGCTCGTCAATCAAGAGCACAAGCAGGATAACTTCGGGATGATTGCTAGTGATTGCATGCGCAATATTTTGCATCAACGAAGTTTTACCAGTGCGTGGAGGCGCAACAATCAAGGCGCGCTGACCTTTCCCCAAGGGAGAAATCATATCAATAACTCGCGTGCTGATGTCGCCATTTACTGGCGCAATTTCTTCAAGCTGTAATTTTTTTTGCGGATAAAGAGGAGTTAAATCGTCAAACAACACGCGGTTTCTGATCTTGTCTGCAGTGTCAAAATTGACTTCGCTCACGCGCAACAAAGCAAAATAGCGCTCACCTTTTTTTGGTGCGCGAATTTGGCCTTTCACCGTGTCGCCAGTTCTCAAGCCGAATCTTTTAATTTGGCTTGGCGAAACATAAATATCGTCCGAACCGGGAAAATAGTTGGTTTCAGGAGCTCTTAAAAATCCGAAGCCATCAGGCAAAACTTCTAATACACCTTCGCCAACGATGATGTTTTCTGGATGTTGGTCTGAGAAATTTTTCAAGATATGATAGATGATATCTTGACGGCCAAAATCGCCAATTGTGTCAAGACCATGCTCTCTAGCCACGTCAATCAAGCTTTCAGCCGATTTTGATTTTAGAGATTTCAACTCAAGAATTTTGCCATTGCCGCCAGATTTTTTTGACAAATCGGCTTCATCTTCATCTTCGTCATTGCTGTTGTTGCCACGCGGCTCTTGGGCTCTTGGCTCTTGTGCTGGGCGTTCTCTTTCTGCAGAGGCCGATGAATTTGATTGTGATTGACGGCTGATTAAATTGCTGCGTCCATAATTGCGAGTCACAGGCGCTGCAGGAGCGGCTGGAGCTGGCTGTTGTTGTGTTTGATTGCTGGTATCAGCTGCGCTGCTTTGAACATTGCCTTGGGCATTGTTGCTTTGCGCATTTGTTGGTGCGCTGTTGCCGTCATTTTGGGCAGCGTCCTTTGTTGGTGTAGTGCTGTTTGGAGTATTGGGAGCACCATAACGCAGAGTAAGGGTAGAAGACATTTAGAAAAGATATTTGTTAAAAAGAAATGCAAAAAATTTGCAAAGGGACAACTATAAAATTGATTTGGAAAGAAAAGAACAGATAGTGAACCAACGCCCTATAATTAAGAGGTTGACGATATTATATTAACTTATGTTTTTATAGTCAAGTGTTTTTAAATATGGAATTATCGCTTTGTTGCAACTTATATAGCCCTTAGCCGCTCCAAGCGTGGCCAGTCGCGTCTAAGGGCTATATCACC
>CAYPUN010000041.1:0-10825 GCA_964413985.1 uncultured Rickettsia sp.
TTATATTCGGTATTGCCAATTTTTAATGCTGATTTTTGGATAAAATTTGTCATAAAATTACGATTTTGTTTTTTGTTTGCTTGATTGATTGTTCAAATTTTTTGCCGAAGCTTCTGTTGCAACAAACTCTGGGCATAATGCAGTCAGCACTGATTCTGGATTTTCATTGCGAAAAGCATGATCTTCCATTTGGTTGATTAGATTGTTAAAATTTCTAACTCCTGGAACCAATTCATTTTGGCCAGTTCGTTGCATGTTTGCAACAGTAAGATCAGCATTTTTATTATTGATACCTTGCACATCTGCAATAACCGCTTCAGTTATCTCAAGAGCATAAGCTGCTTTAGCCATATTTTCTTGTGTTGCAGTTAATCCTTGTGGCACGCTTCCTGCTGGAAATTTTCTATCAGCATAACCGCTTACGGCGCCCTCTAACTTTGCGCAATTTGCAGGAACAGGTGTGCCGCGTATCAATGATATTACGCAAGCATAAGTTTCGGTAGCCAGCTGTTTAAATGCCTTAGCGCATTTTTCTAAAGTTATTTGATCTGGCAATTTTTCTGGTTGAGATAGATGCGTAAAGAGATGTTTTAAGCTGCCAATGTTAATCTCAAAACCTTTTTGAGATTTAAAAACTTTAATAGCAGCTAATTTAAATTTTTGATTGTTAGCATCATAATTAATTTGCGTTCCGTCTCCTGCAAGATTTGGATCAAGTGTAATTTTAACATCTTTACTCAAAGCATTAAGCACTAACTCTTTACTTGCCGGACCTTCTTTGGCTAAGGCTACGCAAGTTTTTTTAAATGCTTTCGTTTGCTCTTCTTTTTCTTTTGAAGATTTGGTTTTAAAATTTAATTTATTTGCATTTTTTTCAACAGAGTTTTCAACTTGCGCTTCAACTGTAGGCCAAATTGCAGCAAAGGTTTTGTTAGCAATCACTCCAAGCCCGCCACCCAAATTTTCAGCATTGCCACCAAACTGATTTGCGCCTTGTGGAAGAGTGAAATTGCTAGAGTTTGCAACTCCACTACTAAAATTTCCTGCGGTTGAAACCGCGCTTGGTGTCGGCATAATTGTATTTTATGAAGTTTTGCAAATTATCCAATTTGGATTTTGTGCCGTTAAATCTTTTTTAAATGTCCAAATATCGGTTAGCTCATTAATTTCATTTTTGGCGCCTTCAATAATTTCTTGGGTGTTATTTGTAAAATAATTTATTTGCTTCGAAGTTATTTTAACCGTCACAAAAGCTTGATTATCAACGATTTGCGCTGATAACACTTCTGCTTTATCAATTGAAATTATGTTGCTGTTAAGATTTTTTTGCTCCTTGTTGCGCGCCTCAATTGCGCTTGCAAATCCAGCATAAATTTTGTCGGACAACAAAAATTTGAGAGTGTCTAAATCCTTGCTGGCAAAGGCTTTGAGGATCATCTCAAAACATGATTTTACGCCATTTATAAAAAATTCGGCGGTGATATTGCAGCGTTGAAAAATTTGCGCAAGAGTTTGTTTTAAATCGTCTGGAAGGTGTCCAAAAATTTTTTCATTAATCTTGTTTTGCTCTTCAAGCGACTGGCTTACGGCCTTGTTGACAGATTCGGCAATTTGATTTTGAATTTGGATAATTTTTTCTTTCTGAGCTTTGATTTTTGCCTCGATTTGCTGCTTTTCTTCATCGGAAATTTTGCCAAGTTGCGAACGCAATTTTAAGAAAATAAATAGTGAGATTGCGGCAAAAAATATTATTTCCATCAATTTGACTAAGTGAATTGGGGCAGACGACGGGGCTCGAACCCGCGACCCTCAGAATCACAACCTGATGCTCTAACCAACTGAGCTACGTCTGCCATATAAGTTAAAAAAATACTTGCGTATTTTTTTATTCTATTTCGAAAATTGCGTCTACTTCTACGGCAACGCCGCGTGGTAGAGAGCCGCTGCCAACAGCGGCGCGAGCGTGTTTGCCTTTGTCGGCGAACACTTCAACCATCAAATCAGAAGTGCCATTGGCAACTGTTGGATGGTCGGTGAAATTTGCGTCACCATTTACGAACACGCCTAGTTTAACACAACGTTTTACGCGGTCAAGATTTCCTTCGCATGCAGCGTTTAATTGTGCAATAAGGTTGATTCCGCAAAGGCGCGCAGCTTTTTTAGCGTCTTCAACGCTGATTTCTGAGCCAACTTTGCCGATATATTTTAATTCGCCATTTTCAAGTGGCAATTGGCCTGAGATAAAAATTTGTGAACCAGTTTTTACGAAGCCAACATAATTTGCAACAGGTGCTGCAGCCGCTGGCAGAGTGATTCCAAGAGATTTTAGTTTTTCTGCAATTTTTGACATAGTTAATAATTATTAAATTTGTAAATTATTTATTAGCAATTTCATAGCTAGACTAATCTAATATGTCCTACGGCACGCTTCGCTTCGCTGCACTAAAGCGGCCACATTAGATTAGTCTAGCTATGAAATTGCTAATAAATAATTTAATTTCCAGCTATTCCAAGTTTCTCAAACAATTTCTGATCTTTTTCAATTTCAGGATTTGAGGTTGTTAAAAGTTTTTCGCCATAGAAAATTGAATTGGCTCCAGCCAAGAAACACAAGGCTTGAACCTGCTCGTTCATATTTTCTCTGCCGGCCGAAAGACGCACTTTTGCTTGTGGCATCATGATGCGAGCAACGGCAATTGTGCGCACAAATTCAAATGGGTCAAGATCTTTTACATTTTCAAGTGGCGTGCCTTTAACTTTCACCAACATGTTGATTGGAACTGATTGCGGATGTTGTGGCAAATTGGCCAGCACAATCAGCATTTTGGCGCGGTCCTCACGTTCTTCGCCCATGCCAACAATGCCGCCTGAACACACGTTTAAACCGGCTTCGCGCACGTTTTTTAAAGTGTTGAGACGATCATCAAAATTGCGGGTGGAAATTATTTCGGAATAAAATTCGGGCGAGCTGTCGATGTTGTGGTTATAATAATCGAGGCCAGCTTCTTTCAATTTTTCGCTTTGCGATTTTGTCAGCATGCCAAGAGTCATGCAGGTTTCAAGGCCTGTTTTTTTCACTTCATCAACGATGTGGCAAACGTTTTCAACATCGCGATCGTGCAAATTGCGCCACGCAGCGCCCATGCAAAAACGTGATGCGCCCGCTTTTTTAGCGGCGTTGGCGGCTTCAAGAATTTTGTTGATGTCCATCAAGCCTTGCTTTTCAAGGCCGGTGTCATAATGCGCAGATTGCGGACAATATTTGCAATTTTCAGGGCAAGAGCCAGTCTTGATGCTAAGCAGCGTGCTGATTTGAACCTTGTTTGGATCGTGAAATTGGCGATGAATTTCAGCAGCTTTGAAGATTAAATCGTTGAAGGGCAGGGCAAAAATTGCCAGAATTTCATCCACTTGCCAATCGTGGCGAGTGTTGGCATCATAAGACGCAAGGCGCAAAATTTCGGCAATTTCTTTTGGTGATTCAAATGTTTGTTTCATCGTTTTTTTAAAGCAAAAATTCTAAGGAGCTAGAATTATAATTATTCGCGCCAAATTATCAAGCATTTGAAAAGTTCACCCATTTGATCGGCGTCAATCAAGCGTTTCATGGCGGTTTCGTCATTTAAAATTTTGGCTCTTTTTTCAATTTCAAGTGCCAACAAAAATTGACGTTGCGAAATCAAAGAGCTTTGCAAATTCTGCTTGCGCGCACATTTTTCAAGAGAAGGAAAATTCACCAAGCTTGTGATATCGCATTCATAAACATTTTCTAAAACATTGCTAAATTGATGATTTTTTAAAGCTTGCAAAGTGCTTTTTAGTGGCAATTGAGTATAACCATAATCAACAACCAAGCCAATGCCACCGCGCTTTGCCAGTGCTTCGCAAAGTTGATTCATAAAATTTGTTGCCGCAAAGCTATATTCAAAAACCGCGCCATCTTCAAGTTGCAAGCCTTGATCTATAAGGCTTTGCACCATTTTGTGTTTTAGAGCATTTGCAGGCTCGTCAACAAAAACCAGCTTGTCATCAACAGCTGCAACCATTCTCTCGTGCCACGAATTTTTGATGTTGACAAATTGATGGATGGGAAAGCAGTCAAACAGCTCGTTGGCAACGAAATAAATTTCTTCGTCATTTTTTAAACTTTGCTCAAAGCCTTGAAAATCTTGGTGCCACGAAATTTTAAAATCGCAGTCACGCAATTTTTCTTTTTGGGTTTTTTGTAGTGATTCGCTGATTTCTATGATATGAAAATCAAGGCGTGAAAAAATTTCTCTCTCACAATTTATTTTTGCAGACAAATTTTTGAAAGTGCGCAAAATGTCGTAAAATAAGGTTCCGCGGCCCGCACCCATTTCAACAAATGCGATTTTTTTTGCCGCAGAATTTAAAATAAAATTGAAAAAATAGGCAGCAATCAACTCGCCAAACATCTGACTAATTTCAGGTGCGGTGATAAAATCACCTTCTTTGCCAAGGGGATTTTTGGTACGATAATAGCCATTGAGCGGGTTGAACATTGCTTCGTTGATGAAGTCTGCAACCGTGATTGCACCGTTATTTTTGAGGAGATTTTTGATTTTTTGTTCTGACATTTGGGCAAAAAAAATGCGGCCCATGCTTTGAAGCAGGGCCGCTTGAAGCAAGGATCTTACAATCCTCTAATGCTCCATTTTTTCAATAGATAATCTTCAACCGAAACTCTTTCTTCGGCTTTGAGGGCGCGAGTATACATGATGATTTCACCAATGTCGCCAGTGAAATAAGCTTGAGCAGAGCCGTCATAGCCAGTTCCAATTGCGGCATTGCCAAAGGCGGTTAGAGTGCTAAGGGCTGGAGTGCCTACATCAGTTTTGGTTGAAGCGGTTGCGCTGCCGTTTAAATAATGAGTGAAGGTTGCTGCTCCTTGCGCAATTGTTGAGTTGACAAATGTGTGCAGAGTTGGAGATGGTGCTGAATAAGCCGCAATTTCCGGAGAGGTGCCAACTGTGTATAAATTTGAATTGTCGCCGTGGCCAAATGTTACGGTTGAAGTGTCGCTATAGCCAAATGTTAAGCCGGTGTTGGCGGTGGTTGCGGCGTTGTTTCCCAAGAAATAAAGTGCGGTGGCCAATCTTCTTTGTTCGACAACGAAAATTGTATAGTCAACGCCAACTAAGAATGTGCCGTCAAATTCAAGAATGTCATCGGTGCCGTCAAAGCGTAGGCAAGGCAGGGCGCTCATGCAGTTGGCATAGTGCAATGGGCGAGTTGTGCTGCTGCCAGTTGCATTGTGTTTAATAGAGCTGGCCGGATTGTTGTCATACCAAGTTGTAACTGGAGTGCTGACCAAGGTGCTATCTTCAGATTCTGCTTCAGTGAAGCTGGTTTCAAGAGTTGTTTCATACCAAGCCGAAAGGCCTTTAATTGAAGCGACGGGGCCGCTCTGCGTAAGGTTTTTGCCAGTTGAAACTTTAAATTGCACGATCAATCTGCTTGATTGCGTGACGCCGGCGATAATGATTCCGATGATCAAAAGAACAATTGATAATTCAATTAACGAGAAGGCTTTTTTGTTTAAGATTTTCATTGTTTTGAAGTGAATTTGATGTTTATACAATGTGATCAAGCTATAAATATAAAAAAATATAGCAATAAAATATTTTTTTTATTTGTTCGCTTGATTTGAAATGAGAATTAAGTTAAATTTATTCCTCCCTTGCCGCAAGTGGCAAGATTTAATAATTTTTAGGAGTTTGCTAATGAAAGTTTATTACGATAAAGATGCCGACATCAATTTGATCAAATCAAAAAAAGTGGCAATTATTGGCTATGGTAGCCAAGCTCATGCTCATGCGCAAAACCTTAAGGATAGCGGTGTGGCGGAGGTTAAAGTTGCTCTTCGCGCTGGTTCAACTTCAATTATCAAAGCACAAAATGCTGGCTTTGAAGTTTTGTCAAACGTTGACGCTGCAAAGTGGGCGGATGTTGTGATGGTGCTTGTTCCAGATGAATTGCAACAAGAGCTTTATGAAAATGATTTGAAAGATAACATGAAGCAAGGCGCGTCTTTGGCGTTTGCTCACGGTTTAAACATCCACTTTGGCTTGATCAAGCCACGTGCCGATTTAGACGTGTTTATGGTTGCTCCAAAGGGCCCTGGACACACTGTGCGCGGCGAATTCAAAAAGCAAGGCGGCGTGCCATGCTTGGTTGCAATTGCGCAAGATAAATCGGGCGAAGCCTTGAAAATCGCGCTTTCTTATGCGTCAGCAATTGGTGGTGGCAGATCTGGCGTGATTGAAACCACTTTCAAAGAAGAATGCGAAACCGATTTGTTTGGTGAGCAAGCAGTTTTGTGTGGTGGCGTTACAAGCTTGATTCAAGCGGGTTTCGAAACTTTAACTGAAGCTGGATATGCTCCAGAAATGGCTTATTTTGAATGCTTGCACGAAATGAAATTGATCGTTGATTTGCTTTATGAAGGCGGAATTGCTAACATGCGCTATTCAATTTCGAACACTGCAGAATATGGTGATGTTACACGCGGCCCTAGAGTTATCACCGCTGAAACTAAAGCTGAAATGAAAAAAATCTTGCAAGAAATTCAATCAGGAGAATTCGTTCGCGAATTTATGAATGAAAATAAAACTGGCAAGAAAAATTTTGATGCTTTGCGTGCAAAAGGCAGAGCTCACCCAATTGAAGCTACGGGCGAGAAGCTTCGCGGCATGATGCCATGGATTGCAAAAAATCAATTAGTTGACAAAAGAGCTAATTAGTTTTTTTTAGGGGGGCCTGCGGGTCCCTTTAATTTTGGTTTAAATTGCGTTTAAATTAAACATATTTCAAATGACAAATAGCCCCTCAATCATCATCCTTGCTGCAGGCAAGGGCAGTCGTATGAAATCAGATTTGCCAAAGGTGATGCACAAAGTGGCGGGGCGCGAAATGTTGAACATGGTGCTCGACAGCGCCAAAACACTGCATCCACAAGAAATTGTGATTGTTGCATCCGATGATTTGCTCAATTTCCAGAAAAATTTTATTGATGGCCACAAAGACGCCAAAATCTCTTTTGCTTTGCAAAAAGAGCGCAAAGGCACGGGCCATGCGGTTAAAATTGGTTTGGCAGCACTAAAAAAACCAGCGCAAAAAATTATTATTCTTTATGGCGACACGCCGTTGATTCAAGAAAAAACTCTGCATTTGATGCTTGAAAAAATCGATCATGGCAAAGCACTTTGCGTTTTAGCTTTTGATTGTGAGGCTGACAACGCCTACGGCCGTCTGGTTGTGAATGTGAATGGAGATCTCGAAAAAATTATCGAATTTAAAGATGCCAGCGTGAAAGAGCGCAAAATTTCTTTGTGCAATTCTGGCGTTGTGGCGGTGCAAGGCAAGCTGCTTGAGAAGCTTTTGGCGCAGTTGAAAAACGACAACGCTGCAGGAGAATTTTATCTAACCGACATCGTCGGCATCGCTTGCAAACAGGGCCTTGAATGCGGTTTTATCAAAACTGACGAAAATGAAGTTCTTGGTGTAAATTCGCGTTTTGAATTAGCAAAAATTGAAGCGATAAAGCAAAATCAACTTCGCAAAAAACATATGGATGCAGGCGCTACATTGCTTGATCCAGCCTCAATTTATTTTTCTTACGACACCAAAATTTCGCACGATGTTTTGATCAATCCGCATGTTGTTTTTGGCAAAAAAGTTGTGATTGAAAAAAATGTTGAAGTGAGATCTTTTTGTCACATTGAAGGCGCTGAAATTGCGTCTGGTGCGGTTGTGGGGCCTTTTGCCAGAATTCGTCCGCAAACAAAAATTGGCGAAAATGCCAGAGTTGGAAATTTTGTCGAAATAAAAAAATCGGTGCTAAAAAGCGGTGCAAAAGTGAATCATTTAAGTTATGTTGGTGATAGTGAAATTGGCCATGAAGCCAATATTGGCGCTGGTGTAATCACTTGCAACTATGATGGCTATAACAAATTTACCACCAAAGTTGGCGATAAAGTTTTTGTTGGCTCAAACTCAGCCTTGATTGCGCCGGTTGCAATTGGCAAAGGTGCTGTGATTGGCGCTGGCAGCGTCATCACCAAAGATGTGGCTGCAGATGATTTGGCGGTTGCCAGAGCTCGCCAAGTGGATATAAAAAGCGGTGCCAAAAAATATCACCAGAGCAAAAACGGCGGCAAAAACATTGGAAAAAGTGTTGGCAAAAAAAATAGCAAAAGCAAAAAATAATTATGAAATTAAAAATTTTTATTTTATTGATTTTGTGTGCCATCACCACCAGTGTCACCAGCGCCTCAGCCGCTGTTCGCGAAGTTGAAGAAAAAAATTATTTCGCGTCACTAAGAAGTGGCGAAACCAATGTGCGCGCCGGCCCTGGCCAACACTATCCCGTAAAATTCACCTTCAAAGCTAGAGGTGTGCCAGTTCGCGTTATCAACGAATATGACAATTGGTGCGAAATTGAAGATTATGAAAAACAAACTGGCTGGGTGAGTCAAAATCTGCTCACCAAAAAGCGCATGCTGCTGGTGCAAACCAACAAGCCATCAATTGAGATGCATGCCAAAAACAAAGAAAAATCGCGCTTGATTTATCGCCTAGAAAACAACGTGACGGGTGAATATTTGAAATGCGTTGAGGATTGGTGCGCCATCAAGGTGAATGACAAAAAAGGCTGGGTGAAGAAAAGCGAAGTTTATGGCGATGACGATTAGGTGATTTGGTTTGTTGCCTAGTTTCGTCGCCTAGTTTTGTCGCAAGATAGATGCAAATTATCTTCCCGCCGACAAATCTTTTGTTTCGGCAGTAAGCTGTTCGGCGCTTGTTTTTGTTTTGCCTTTTTTCTCGCGCACCATTTCTTTCCACCAGCTCGCAATTTCTGCGGCTCTAAATGCCATCATATCTTTCGCGCTTCCTTCAACAACAGCAACGGCGCTAACTCTTTTTTCAAATGCTTCAAAAGCTTCTTTGTTATTTTCGTCAGTTGCTGAGTCGATTATTTTTGGCGGAGATTCTTTTTCTTTCTTTTGCAAAGCATCTTCAATTTGACTTTTTGTCATAGTCAACGGATCGTTATTTTCCAACCCTTCTGGCAACAAAACCGCAAAGAAAGATCTGCCATCTTTTTCAACTTTTTTCACATCAAAACCAGCTCTGGCAAAGGCGGTGTAAATATCATTGGTGGCATCGCTGATTTCTTTTAAGGCTTCTTTGTCGCTTCCGGCAAATCCGGCAATTTTTGATGGCTGACCTGGGATAAGTTTAGGCTCATCAATTTGATTTCCATGAATATCCACGGCAATAATTTTTCCAGATTTGAAATCGAATTTGTAAAAAATTTCTTTAAATTTTTCTTGTGCCGACAAGATATTTTTTATTTGTTTTTCTTTCAAAGTGGCTTTGTCACCACCATGAAACATCGGGCTTTGCAACATCGCTTCCATCGGAGGCTCTCCCTTTTCTGGTGTTGATTGCGCTTGCATCAAGTCTTTGATGATTCTTTCGACAGTGCCAATTTTGCCCTTTATTTCGCCTAAGGTTTTAGAATCGGTATCTTTTGGGGCGCTGTTGAAAGCTTGATAAAGTTCTGCTAAATTCAATCTTGCAAGAACCGGATTGAAATACATTTGATCAATTTCAAATGGTGTGAATGGTTTTGCTAATTTTTCTAATTTAGTTTCTTCGGCCATGACTCGCAATGTTTAGTTGATAAATATCAAAGCTTTGTTTGTGGATCGGTTTAAACCAAATTTCCAATTACAAAAACTTCTTCACCATTTTGTTCTAAAATCGACTTTATTTCAGCTGCATCATTTTTGTCAACAACTAAAACCATGCCAATTCCGCAATTGAAAGTGCGGTGCATTTCTTCGTCAGCAACATTGCCAAGTTTTTGCAAATAAGCAAAAATTTCTGGTCTGACCCAAGAAGAATAATCGATTTGCGGTTTGGTGTTGTTGCTCAAAACGCGCGGCAGATTTTCTGTGAGGCCGCCACCAGTGATGTGCGCCAGCGCTTTCACTTTGCCAGTTTTGATCGCTTGCAAACAAGATTTGATATAAATTTTTGTCGGCTCAAGCAAAGTTTCGCCAATTGTTTTTTGACCAAAAACCACATCGCCAAAGTTTATATTGTTTTTTTGCAAAATAAAACGCGCCAAAGAATAGCCGTTTGAGTGCAGCCCGCTTGACTTCAAGCCAATCAACACATCGCCAGCTTTTGTTTCGCGTGGCAAAATTTGATCGCGTTCAACCGCGCCAACAGCAAATCCAGCCAAATCATAATCGCCTTCTTTATACATTCCAGGCATTTCGGCAGTTTCGCCACCAATAAGCGCGCAGCCCGCAAGCTTACAGCCATCGGCAATTCCTTTGATTACATCTGCCGCTTGGTCAACAGAAAGTTTCGAGCAAGCAAAATAATCAAGGAAGAAAAGTGGCTCCGCGCCTTGCGCCAGAAGGTCATTCACCGACATTGCAACAAGATCAATTCCAATTGTGTCGTGCTTGTTGACATCAATTGCAACTTTTAATTTTGTGCCAACGCCATCAGTTGAAGAAACCAAAACCGGATCTTTAAAATTGCATTTTTTGAGATCGAAAAGTGCACCAAAACCACCCAAATCAGAATCAGCGCCAATGCGCTTGGTGGCCTTGGCAAAAGGCTTGATGCGGTTGACAAGTTCATTGCCGGCATCAATATCAACCCCAGCTTGTTTGTAATTTAAAGACATATTTTATAGAGGCAAATTATCGTGTTTTTTCCACGGTTTAATCACTTTTTTGTTCTTCAAAATTTGCAACGATTTGCAAATTCTGCGACGTGT
>CAYPUN010000042.1:0-10643 GCA_964413985.1 uncultured Rickettsia sp.
AGCAACCTCAAACGGCTTTTGGCCACCAGCTGTTTTTGAATTATACCAGCCTTTTAGGTCTTCCATCCCCCTCTCTTTCATAACGTTTTTAAAAATTGCCAAGGTTACAATATCGCCTTTTTCTGCAATTATGTGGATTGCGCTTCTGCCTTTCTCGTCTTGGCTGGATATAAGTTGCTTTAGATTTTCGTCGTTAACAATAAATTTGCCCGACGCATCCTTTGCCAAAAACAAACCATTCAAAACCTCTTTTATTACTTTGAATTTTTTTTCTTCAACCGCTTGCAAAAATATTTTGATGTCGAGAATTGGTGGATCAAGATCTTGCTCGTCGCCCAAGTCGCCACAATTTTCCTTGGTTCTTAATAATGCGCGGTTTAAAAGGTCTAGCCTGGCAGGCGGAATTTTCAAAGATCGAAAATAGTCAGCTAAATGATTTTTTTGCTTGCTATCTGCAGGCGAGGGAATTTGATCGTTTGAACAATATTTTAGAGCACAGTTTGTATAACGCTTAAGGTGAGTTAAGATATTGCTTGAAAGTTTCGTATCTAAAATAGAAAAAACCCCTCGCGACATGTCGGTTGCAAGATGTAAATTTTTTCTAATAAACGCCTCTTCAATTGCGGTTTTGCCTTCTTCATCGCGAATTTTCATTATGTCATCAATTTCAACCCCCATCACTTCGGCCCTTTGGCGAAGTTTTGCAATAAAATTTGCGCTATATTCAGAATTAAAGCGAGCGAGGTGATGAAAGATTGTTCGACCCTTATCACCTTGCTGCAACAAACCTTCTGCATCCAGGTTTGTTGATACTGCTTCAAACATGAGACCTCTGGAATCTTTGTCGCACAACTCTTCACTCGCCTCCATCAAAGAGTCCAAGGGAATTTTTCCACTCTCATCTTCTGACAATAAAAAAGCAGGATTTTTTTGCACAACCAGGGCAACAATCTTCGAGATTTGATAATCCTCCGCTTTGTGCAAAGCATGACTCAAGCTCGCAAATACACTAAACGCATGATGCAAGACGTTCTTTTTTTTCTCGCGCGAACCTTCTTCTTGATTAAAACCAAAACCATTTTTTAATAAAAGCGCTACCTGATCATAGCCCCTTCTCTCGAAGAGGGAATCATATTTCAAAACTT
The DNA here is from genome assembly GCA_964413985.1 of uncultured Rickettsia sp. Taxonomy (GTDB): domain Bacteria; phylum Pseudomonadota; class Alphaproteobacteria; order Rickettsiales; family UBA1997; genus CAMCFD01. Next base: position 1,146 of record CAYPUN010000042.1, read on the forward strand.
GCCCAATTTTTTTTCTAAAAGCGGCAATAAAATTATCTGGCGATTTTTTGTATTGTTTAAATTTGGCGTTGGCAATTTCAATAAAGCGATCAAAAAAATATTCATCAGGGAACCTGGCGAGCGATAAAAATATATCATCAAAAAACTTTCCGTATTCGTCAGTTGAGGTCGCGTCATCAATTGTAGCAATTTTTTCTAAATATTGCTCGCAAAAAAAATCAAAAAACTCTCTTGATTTGGCAGACCCCCCCATCCATACACAACAAGACTTTCTAGCTTTATCTGGTGGTGATCCATAAAATCATAGAGCTTCATATCCGAAGAATTCAAAACTTCGGTGATAAGCTCTTTGTTTTCAGCTTGAAATTGAAAAGAGAGGAGAAAAAATCGCAAGAATATCGCCCCATTCTCTGATTCGTCAAGACTCTTGGCCCACCTTATAACTTGGAGCGCAAGTTGAGTATTTTGCGACTGAGCAATCTTTCTGGCTCCATAATGCTGTCCGTTAAAATATCCTTGCAACTCTTCAGCAAAACGTTTTTTAGGTGCTTCAGGGCAAAATTCGCGAAACTTTGAAAAAAGCAGCTCTATGGTTTTGTAATCGCGGCTTTCTAGAGATTTGGCTACCAAACTTGATAATTTTGATGGGTCGCGCTTTATGTCATCCGCCACTAATTCTACTGTAGCTTCACACACTTCGTTTGCGCCACATTTTGCCGCCACCAAAAGAAAATCAAACAAAAGATCTTGCGGCGAACGCTCCAATAAATTATTTTTTTGTAAAAAAGATAGATATTTTTTACACAGCTCTTTGTCGTTTAGCGCTAAAACAAATTTTTTGTCCGTTTCGCAAGATTTGGTGCGCCGCTCCAAAACTTGATCTGTAGAATTATCGCAATCATCCTCAAGTTTCTGGCGATATTCTTGGACAAAATCTTTAACTGCTGGATTTTCTATCACAGCACTAATTTTTTTACTCTCATTTCTTTCGTATTCAAATAGGGCAAAAAATGGGATTGTTTCAGCGTCTTTGGATTGTTCGGCTTTGGCGGGGACAGATTTGCTAACCAGCTGAGACTTGACATCTCCACCAGCGCGAGAAATGGCCGTTAATAACGCTGCTGCAGATTTGCAGCATTGTAAACGGATGGCAAAACCAAGCACCGTGTCTATAGATGGAACGACTTCAATTTCGTCGTCTTTATCGTCATCTGAAGCTGAATAGCTCATTTTAGCGCTTACAATTTTTTGGCCAGAATCACACTCAACTATCGCGGCAATAAGATCTTCATTTTCTTCTGCAATAGCCATCAAGATTAGATCTAAAAAATCGGCACTATAATCACCCTCCACAACTTCGTATCTCTCACCTTCCCAGTTGCCAGATCCATATTCTGCGTTATCAATCCACTCAAACGTTGTATCATAACTATGCGACAAAAACCGCGAAAAAATTTTAATGGTTTTTGGATTTTGATGATTTGGGTTGGATAATAAATTGATTAAAAAATCAGCCACTTCACCAGCCACCTCTTCTTGCTCTTTCTTTTTTTGCATTCCCTCTATGCAAGCTTTTATCAAATCGTCTTTTCTATTTTCAAAAGCAAAATGTAGAATATTGTTGTTTCTCAATAGAGTCGACACGTTTTCGCCATCAAGTCTCAAAGGAAGAGTAAGCAAAAAGCGAGCCATGTCCTCATAATCTTTGTAACCCCCTTCAAGCCCTTGCCCAAACCTATTCCCAAAATCACCTTTAAGCAAAATAACACTTCCTTGATCAAGCTCCGGCATTTCTTTTTTCACAAACGAAATCAAATCGCAAATATTCTTGTAAGTATTTGAGTTGTTGATATTATTTAAAATATACGCCATCAATCCTCCACTCTCATATCCCCGACTAAAAGACCTATATTCGATTTTATATTCGTTTTGATCGGACTTTATTTTTTGCAATATCGCAGAAACAAATCTGGGGTCAAATTTAATCGAATTTATTGCTCTCAAAAAAACAAGTACGATCAAAGAAATGTTTACACTAATCTTAAAGGGGGCCGGAGGAAAAATCATTTGATTTACACTTATTCCCTTTATTAATTCAGCGAAGAGCTCTGGATTTTGACCCTCGATAGCATTTTTAATAGTCGCAATAAGAAGAATATTGGGTGGCGCTTGTTGTGGCCCTCTATTGGCTGACGGAATTGTGTTGGTGCCGTTGGCCCTGCTGACACCCGATGAGGCAGAAGTCGAAGTTGGAGCCCCTTGCCACCTCGCTCTCGCTAAATTCAGCAGCTCTTTTAATTTATCCGGCTTTGGTTTTTCCTCCCGCAACGGCTGGGCGGACTTTAGTTTTTCCGCCTCTGGTTTTTTCGCCTGCAACGGATGTCCATCTGGAAAGCTATATTTCGCCAATTCTTGCTTGAGAGGATTATCTGCGGCAATCTTGAAATCTTTTGGCAAATCAACTATGCCATAAATAAACAATATCAAAATCAAATCCTTATTTTGCATCGATATTGCAACCTGAAACGGGGTTTGACCAGAATATTTGCTTGTTGTCAGCTTCATTTCTTTTATCACCGCTAAAGTCGCCTCATCACCTTCTATGGTCGACAAAAACCAATCCGGCCCAGCGGGCGAAAAAAAACATTCTTCAAAATCACTTTTTATTTTATTAATTCTGCTATCTTGCCTTTGTCTTCTTCTGGCTTTTTTGCTCGACGAGACAGCGGTGCCGCCTTGCTCTGACGTTTCAACCTCATCCTCAACCTCAACCTCATCCTCAACCTCATCCTCATCTGCAGCAGGACTTTCTTGCGACGATTTAGATTCGGCTTCGACTTCCTCCTCTTCAGAATCTGAAGATTGCGCCTCCACCTCCTTTTGCTCCTCAAGCTTAGGTGCTTCAGGCTCTGGATCAATCTTGAAAACCGCTCGACCAAACTGCTTTTTTGAGCTTTCGACCAGCTGAGTTAGTTGACTTTGCAAATCTATAAATTTTGCTAGCAAATTTTGATTATGCTCTTCAAGAGTCTGAGTTTCACTAACCGCAGCCGACTGCTCTTGCATTTGCGCAAGAACACCAGCTGCCTGCTTTTGCAATTCGCTCAAGGCCTCTGCAAATGTGGCGCTTGACGATTTTTTATCTTGCAACAACTTCTCTTGGCGCCTTAACTCGGCTTCTTGTTTTAAGCGCTCTTGCAACTGTTTTTCTTGCGCAAACTGCGCCGCAACTTCTGCTTTTGCGTTCGCCAATAGCGTTGTTAGCACATCGGGATTTTTGCCATATTCTTCGCCATCAACAAAAACTTGGAATTGAGAATGCGCTTTGATAATCAGATCGCGCGAAAAATCTTTGCCCACGGCGCAACTCTTGTCGTTAATCAAAACTCTATGATCTCTTTTGCCGTCAAACTCAACTATGGCAATGATTTTTTTGGCGATTTTGTTTCTGATGACAGTGTCGCCACTTTTATAAAAATTCCTTATCCTGCAATATTCTCCTTCAGACTCGACCTCAATCAACTCTTCGAGCAACTTTGCATCTTCTCCACTCTTTGCAATTGTCGCAATTTGCCTTTTTATCTCTTCGTGCATTTTCATCTGCGACTGCGAAACAATAGAATCTGCTTCAAACTTGCCCGTAAAAAATCTTCCTTCAAAATGCTTTGGAAGCTCTACGCGAATTGATTTGCAATATGCCGCAATTTCAAAAACTTGGCCATAAAATATTGGCGAGGCAATTGCAAGAATTGTTCCTCGCGATCTCAATTCGACGCAATAATCATTGAGTTTATTAACAAATTTTTTGCCAGACTCAGCATCAAATATGCCAATATTTTTTGCATGCAGCGCCGCCGAAACAATCAGCTCTAGCGAATTATTTGTATAAATTTTTGCATTCAAGGCGCCAGATAATATTCTCTCTAGATTCGCCTTGCTTTTTGGCAAATGCTCATTTTCATTTAAATTTACATTTAAACCGCCATGAGAAAGCGCCGCAAACAGATGAAAAGCATTTCTCGGATTGTAGCAAAAATGATTTAGACTTTTTTCGTCTAAATTTGCGATAAGATTTTCTAGCTCATGAACGTCAATATTAAGGGCAAAATTTCGTGATAGCGAAAAAACTCTTTCCAGCAATTTTGGCAAATCTTTTGGATCGACCTTTTTGATTGTTTGAGACATGATCTCGTTAACAATATTTTGGCAAATTTGACGCTCTTGCTGCTGATCTGAAGATGAAAGAAGCGCCTCCGCCCTTGCCAAAAGCGCATTCGACTCTTCTATTTTTGCTTGCGCGGGCAAGGCCTGCAATGCTTCATATATCTCCTGCAAAGAAGTCGAAATGCTTTGTTGAGCGTCCATGTTTGATTATTTTGTAATTTCTGTATTTCTGATTTGTAAGATCAAAAAATAAACTAGCAATAAAAAATTTATTGTTTTGCGATCTCTTCCTTTGTTTTGGAACAAAGAAAAAACTCTACAAAAAACGTGGCTTTTTTTGCAAGAGTTGCGCTTCAAGGAGGATGTCGTGCGCAATTGGGGCGGCAGCACCCGAGCCACTTTTGCCGTGCTCAACTACAACAGAAATTGCATATTTTGGTTTTTCAACTGGCGCAAAGCCAACAAAAATTGCGTGATGCTGATTGGCTTTATTTTCGGCCGATGACATTTCTTTTTCGCGCTTAGAAATCACTTGCGAAGTGCCGGTTTTTCCGGCCATCTCGAAGCCTTTTTCGGTGATGCGGCGCATATATGAAGTGCCGTGCACGTCGTTCACCACTCGTCTCATGCCTTCTTGCACAAATTTTATGTGCTCGCTATTTTTCATTAAGGCAGTTTCTTTTAGATCGTCATATTGCTTATAAATGTTGTGATTGCGCACCAAATAAGGCTTGATTGGCACTCCGCCATTGGCAATTCTTGCTGCAACCAGCGCCATTTGCAAAGGTGTGGCCAGCACAAAACCTTGGCCAATCGCGGTGTTGAGCGTGTCGCCGCCAACCCATGGTTGATGATAAACTTTTTGCTTCCATGGCTCGTCTGGAACGTTGCCAGATCTTGCACCATAAAGGCTGATGTCGAATTTTTCGCCATAACCAAAACGCTTCGCCATTTCGGCAACTTTGGCAATTCCAATTTGATTGGCGAGTGTAAAAAACATCACGTTGCAAGATTGCGTGATGCCGCCCATCATATCAAGAGAGCCGTGCCCTCCATCTTTCCAGCAGTGAAATGTGCGACGTCCCGATTGATAGCTGCCGTTGCAATAAACATGATTGTTTGGATTGACACCCGCTTCAAGCGCCGCCAAAGCCACCATCAATTTGAAAGTTGACCCTGGGGGATAGATGGCCGAAATTGGCTTGTTTGTAAGCGGCTTGCGATGATCCTCATTGAGCTCTTTCCAAAGTTGATAGGGAATTCCCTCAACAAAGCTGTTAGGGTCAAATGTAGGGCTCGAGGCATAGCTTAAAATTTCGCCAGTTTTCACATCCATCACCACCACCGACGCCACCTCGTCTTTGATGCGATTGGTGGTAAATTTTTGCAGCAGCAAATCTATGGTCAAATGCAAGCGCGAACCTTCTTCGTAAGCCTTGGTTGAAAGCGTGCGCAGCGGGGTTTCAAAGGCGTTGACCTCGACATATTTTACACCATATTTTCCGCGCAATGCTTCATCAAAAGTGCGCTCGACGCCCGATTTTCCTATGCGAAAATCTGGGTGCAAAAAAAGATTCGGCTCATTTTTGCTGATTTCTTCTTCTGATGGCAGCGACACATAGCCCAAGAAATGCGCGGTTTCGGGGCCAAAAGGATAGCGCCGCTGCAAACCACTTTCAATTGACACCCCCGGAAGGCGATAAGAATTGCTTTCAATGCGCGCCACATCGTCCCATTGCAAATTGTCGATCAGCGAAATCAGGGTTCTGCGGCGACCGTTTTTTATTTTGCTGGTAAAAGATTTTTGCGCCTCTTCATCAAGATTAAGGATTTCGGTCAGCGCTGGCAGCAGCTCGGAGGCGTTTTTTTTCTTGTCGAGATAAATCAACAAGCGATAATTGTTTTCGTTCGTTGCAAGCGCAATGCCTTTGCGATCAACAATCACGCCGCGCGGCGCTGGGTTGATAATTGCTTTAATTGAGTTGCTATCCGATTGCACCGTATATTCATCATGCTTCCACATCTGCAAATAGCTCAAGCGAGTGACCAGCGCAAAGGTCAAAACCGACTGCGCTCCGCTTACTAAAAAAGTGCGCCGATTGAAAATTTTATTTTTACGAATATCGCGCAGCATTATTTTTCTTCGATTAATTTTTGATAGAGATAATCAAAAAATTTATGCATTAAAACATAAAGGCATGAGGTTAAAACGAATTGCACCAAGATGATTGTGAGGCTATATATTCCGCCACTCAACAGCGATAGCAACATCCATTTTAAAAACAAAAAACATCCGCAAAATATTACAAATTGTTTCCACACTTGCTTGAAATTTTCACGAATCATCAAGCGATGATTTAGTGTTGCGAAAACTTTGACAAGGGCGATATAGCACAAGGGAGTAAGGCCCAAAGGGTTGCCGTTGAGAGCATCGTTCCAAAATCCCATGAGAAAAATAAACCACAATCCAAAAACGTGATGAAATATTGCGAAATAAAAAACTGCCATCAAATCGAAAAGTGGAATAAGCTTTGAAAGCCCGCCAATCTTGATGTCGGAGATGTTGAAAATGACGAATAAAATAGCGATGAGGTGAAGAATTACGATGCGCGAGATTGATTTTTGGGTGAACATTTTGTGTTAAAATTATCGTCCCCGCCATTCCTTAAGCGGGGCTTGCCTTAACCAGATCCTCGCAAAAAGCGAGGAAGACACCGAGCCTATCCCTAAAATATTTAGGGATAAACACTAAAACATTTTCGCAAAATTTCTTCTTTTTCTTTTTTTCCAAAAGCCGCGGTGATAGGCGTCAGATGCAAGCAAAGGCACAACTGACGTGGCTTCAGCAAAAACCATTTGCTCATAAGCAGTGTCAACTTTGCCCCAAGAACAAGCTTCTTTCAATGTTGAAGAAGAGCAAGCGCCGTCGCGAGAATCGGCAACTGTAATTTGCACGGCATATTTGTGCATGTCAACTTCTTTGCCCAAAATTTCAGCGCAAACAACGGTGTCTTGCACGAAATTTTTTGGCACGCCGCCGCCAATCATCAACAAGCCTGTTGTTCCAGCCTTGATTTTGATGTCGGTCAATTCTTTGAAATCGGCAATTGAGTCAATTGTCATGTGCTTCTTTGGATTTTTCACTTGGTGCAAAACCAAACCAAAACCAGCCGAAGAATCTGTGAATGCTGGGCAGAAGATTGGCACGTTGTGGTCATAAGCAAGCTCGATCAGTGATTCTTTTTTCTTGCCGTGCTTTTTCAAATATTTTCCCATTTCCCAGATAAACTCGCGAGACGAATAAGCGCGCGGCTCCAAAGAATTTGCAATTTTAAAAATTGTGTTGTCGCAATTTTGCAAACTTTCTTCGTCGATATAAGTGTCATAAATTCTGTCGATATAATTGTCGCGCAAAAATTTGTCGTCGATGAACGGCGTGCCTTGATAATGCTTGAACCCAAGCGCTTCAAAGAAATCCATATCAACAATTGACGCGCCAGTTGCAACGATGGCATCAACCATGTTAAACTTGATCATGTCGGCATAAACTTTCATGCAACCACCAGCAGAAGTCGAGCCTGCAAGGGTTAGAATGTTTGAGCATTTGTCATCTTTCAACATCATGTTGAAAATTTGCGTGGCGCGCGCCAAATCACGTGAAGTGAATGACATATGATCCATCTGATCGATAATTTTGCGCGCATCAAACGACGTGATGTCGATGTGCTTCACTTCTCTTTTCAACAAATCTTTTTTGGTAACTTTTTTTGCTGCCATTTTCTTAAAAAATTAAAATTATGAATTTTGTAATTCTGCTGCCATTTCTTCTTCGGCAGCGGTTTTATACATGCTTTCTAAAGGCTCGTCAACCACTTCAACTTGCACGGTTTGATTGAAGCCGTTAAATTCGGTTCTGATGCTTTTTGAATAAGCGCCAAGCTGGCCAATTTCGATATAATCGCCCTCGCCAATATTTTCTGGCAAATAAAATGGACCCTTCATGGTGTCAAGCGAATCGCAGGTTGGACCATAAAATCCAAATGGCACATGATTGCTTGAAAGTGCGCGACCTTTTTTGATTCTGCTGGCTTTTGTTGGATAGATGAAAGCTGGGAAACCCGCGTCAAACAAGCCGCCATAGGTTCCGTCGTTGATATAAAGCATATTGCCTTTGCGCGCTTCAACGCGCACCAAAAGCGAGCCCGATTCTGCAACCAACGCACGACCCGGTTCGCACCAGATGCGGCAGTCGTTGTCAAGAGGCATTTCCATCAAGGCATCTTGAATTTCGTCCAAATAGCTTTGCATGTTTGGAGGCGTCATTCCAGGATAAATTGAAGGGAAGCCGCCACCAATATCAAGCACATCAAGCTTCACTTTTGCTTGCGCAATAACTTGTTTTACTATTGCCAAAGTTGCGCGATATTGCGTTGGATCCATGCACTGCGAACCCACGTGGAAACAAACGCCAAAGCGTTTTGCTGATGCACGAACTTTGCGCAAAAGTGCCACAGATTTTGCTGGCAACACGCCAAATTTTCCCGACAAATCGATTGCTGAACGCGCATTTGGAATTGCCAAGCGCACATGCAGGCCAAGGTCTTTGGCGTTGTTTGTCACTTCAAGAATTTTTTTGAGTTCATCAAAAGAATCAAGCGAAAAATCGCGAATGCCATAGTTGAAATAAGCTTCAAAAATTGCTTCACGCGATTTGATTGGATGCATAAAATACATGCTCGCTTTCTTGCCAAACAAGCCGTCAATCAACTTCACTTCGGCAAAAGAAGCAACGTCAAAATGCTTCACGCCAGAGTCAAACAAATGCTGCAAAACAGCAGCGTCTGGGTTGCTTTTTACAGAATAAAGCACATCGCCTGCCAGATTTTTTCCAGCAAAATTTTTGAATGATTTGAAATTTTCTAAAAACCACGAAGCCGCGCGTTTCAACGATTGCGGGCGGATGAAATATACCGGATGTGCTGGTTTAAAATTTGCCACATAGCTTTGAGCTGTCGTCAAGCTAGAATCTGCAACCTTGCTGTTTAAAACCCTGTTTAAATCTTTGGCACTTGTTTTTTTGGCCTTGCCAAAATTAACATAGTGAACTTTTGAATTGTTGTTTTGAACCGCTAATCGGCCGTCATATTCTTGGTCTTGTTCCATTATATATTTAAGTAGAAAAAATTAAAAAAATTTACCTAAAGTTTTCTCTGATTTTCCATTGCGCCGCATAGGTTGACAACCCCTATTTAATTTTTGTAAAAAATCAGAATTTTTAAAAAGAGCGCGACAAATTATTAGTTTTTTTTTATTTGTAAATAGTTAATTTCAATT
>CAYPUN010000043.1:0-3586 GCA_964413985.1 uncultured Rickettsia sp.
GCGCCAAAACATATTTTTCTAAAATTTTATCATAATTTAATGGCGCCTTTGAATGTTGTTTATTATATGCATTTTCAATGGCAAGACCAATCAGCAAAGATCCTAGATTGCTGTAGTGAGAACCAACCACATTTCCATTTTCATCAACAGGAAGCTCTTTAATTTCAGGCTCTGCAAATGTTAAATAATCTTGCGGCCTTTTAATTGCAGGAATTTCTGCGCCCAATTTCAAAGCCTCATCAACAGCTTTTTGATAATTTGGCAAATAGTTTTGCAACCCACTTTTGTGAGTCATCAATTGGTGCAGAGTTGTTTTTTTAAGATGTTCTTGTATATCTGTTGGAAGTGCATCAAGCACCGACTGATCTAGCTCCACCGGCTCGCGAAGTTTCTGTTCATCCAAAATTCCGCGACGCATTGCCTCTATGGCCAAAACTCCCGTAAATAATTTTCCAACTGAATGAATTGAAAAAGCAGTGTCCGCAGCAATATTTGACGAGTGCGCTTCGTGTTTGACACCATTTTGCGACACAACCAAACTTCCTGAAAATCCTGAATTATCGACAAAGCTTTGTAAATCTTGCGTTGTTGCGGCAGATAAATTTTCGCCTTCAAATTTTAAACTAAGACCTTGGTTAATCTTATTTTTATTGCCAAGCCAAAGCCTGTCTATCAATTTTAAATTTTCTAAATCAACATGCGCAAAAATTTTATTCAAATCTTCCTGCGATTCTATTTTATCGACTGAAGCAACCAGTGCAAGGGCTTGAGCGTTTGCAGTTTGATAACCCAAAACTATTTTAAACAAATTTTGAAGCTGCTTTTTCAGCCCCAATTCTTCGTCATTTAATTGCTTGGTTTTGTCAAAAAATTTATCAAAACAATCTTTGGCAATTGTTGGTTGATATTCTTTGGTGAGTTCAATTTCTTTTTTGGGCGTCGCGTTTTCCATTGGCTTTATCTATAGTTTTAAAAATAAGATAAATAACACAGCGGAATTGCTTTGTTATCAATAGTGAATTGGGGGGGGTTCAAAAAAGTACGAAAATGAAACAGGGTCGACCTATAAAAACACTGCATAAACTCCAAAGGCGCAAAGAATAATTCCCGAAAATATTTTGATTTTTTTCATGATATTTTCAGAAATTTTATGTTTGATTTTGGTGACAGCGCTGCTCAAAATTATCCACCAAATTAGGGAGCCGCAAAATACCCCCAAAATCATCGCCGCAAGCCCTGCTCCACTTGCCGCAGAATCTGCCGCGCCAATTGCTGCAAAAATTGCAATAAAAGCAATTATTGTTGCGGGGTTAGCGAGTGTTAACAAAAAAACCGTGGAGGTAGTTTTAAAAAAATGCGAAGTTTTAATATTGGCGGCTTTGCGTGAAATTTCTTTATAATTTTTAATTTCTTTAACACCGAGATAAATCAAAAATATACCACCGATAATTTTTATATAATTGGTGTATTCAAGCAAAAATTTTGAAAATAATACTAATCCGCCGCCGGCAAGGAAACCATAAAACGAATCTGCCAACGCAGCACCTAGACCAACGGCCAAGCCAATTTTAAAGCCATGAGATAAAGTGTTTTTGATGCACAAAAGCCCAATTGGACCAACAGGCATGGCAATTGAGAAGCCAATGACAAAGGCTTTAAAAAAAATAAAAATCAGCGACATAAATATAATTTTGTTATAACAAATATGGCTTGTGAAATTCTTGCATTTTTAACCGCACCTCAACCTATTTCAAAACCTTCCTCAAACCCTTGATTTTGTTGTCATCTGCAACCCCTTCCACACGCCACAAAATCTTACCATTTTTGTCAATCAACAACGCATAAATCGAATCTTCTTTCATTTTGCTGATCTTAAAAAATTCGTCGCGATTGGTATAAACAGTGATCGTGCGCTTTCTTGCCACATCGTCTTCAATGCCAAAACGCATGCCATTATTTACCCAAAATCTTTTAAAAGCCGACAATTCATAAATCAACGGAATTTCAAAAAAACTTAGATTTGGCTTTTCTTGCAAAATTGGCGTCGCAGCCTTGATCCAGCTGTCAACCTCCACTTGCTGTTCGCGCTTAAACGCAACAATCACCAAATTAAATTCATTTTTAAAAACCTGCGGCAGCTCTTGTTTGTTGCCCTCAAGATCAATTCCAGAAACTTTTGGAAAATAATTATCCTGACCCGCCAAAACTTTTGAATTCTCGCCAGAGCTTATAAAACAAGATTGCAGAGCCAATAGCAGAAACAGAAATTTTATTTTGTTCATATTTTAATTATAAGTTTTGATATATAAACACTTAAACACAACCTTCCATTCACAGGTTTTGCAAGTTATAAATCAAGCTTTATCACAAACTAATCATGCATGATAAAATCATCCTGATCCAGAGTGATATTGCCATTAAATTTAATGGCAAAGCTAGAATTTTTATCATCAAGTTTGGTAGTGTTGCTTGCGGCATTATAAATCACGTCAAACTCCCCGAAGCTTGCAATTGACGAAATCTCCGACAAATCAATCTTATCTTTTCCTTTCTCAAAATCGACAATCAAATCAAGCATCAGATCTCGACTGAAATCGTACGAATCTTTGATTAAATTGAATTTGAAGATGTCTGAACCAGCGCCACCGGTTAAGGTGTCAGCACCTCCGCCGCCATAAATTTCATCATTACCTTCACCACCGTAGATTTTGTCATCGCCATTTTCTCCAGCCAAACGATCACTTCCTTCACCCCCATAAATCTCATCATTGCCATCACCGCCATAAACTTCATTAGATTCAGTGTCAATCGTTTCTAATTCAGAGATAGAAACATAGTGATCACCATATCTTGAAGATGTTACATAATCCGATTTACCATCACCATTCAAGTCTACCCAACGCCCTCCATTCTCTGAAATGCCGTGTCCTTTCCATACTTGATTGATATATCCGCTGCCAGTTGAAATAGAAACATAGTGATCACCATATCTTGAAGATGTTACATAATCCGATTTACCATCGCCATTTAGATCTGCCCAACGCCCTCCAGTCTCTGAAATGCCATGTCCTCGCCATACTTTGTTGATATATCCGCTACCAGTTGAAATGGAAACATAGTGATTGCCATCCCTTGAAGATGTCACATAATCCATTTTGCCATCACCATTTAGATCTGTCCAGTTGGATCCAGTTTCTGAAATGCCGTGTCCTCGCCATACTTGATTGATATATCCGCTGCCAGTTGAAATAGAAACATAGTGATTACCATATCTTGAAGATGTCACATAATCCGATTTACCATCTCCATTCAAGTCTACCCAACGCCCTCCATTCTCTGAAATGCCGTGTCCTTGCCATACTTGGTTGATATATCCGCTACCAGTTGAAATAGAAACATAGTGTTGACCATATCTTGAAGATGTTACATAATCCATTTTTCCATCACCATTTAGATCTGTCCAGTTGGATCCAGTTTCTGAAATGCCGTGTCCTCGCCATACTTGATTGATATATCCGCTGCCAGTTGAAATAGAAACATAGTGATTACCATATCTTGAAGATGTCACATAATCCGATTTACCATC
>CAYPUN010000043.1:3686-10552 GCA_964413985.1 uncultured Rickettsia sp.
TAGATCTGTCCAGTTGGATCCAGTTTCTGAAATGCCGTGTCCTCGCCATACTTGACTAGATTCATAACTATTTGTTGTACTGTCAGTGTAAATAACATCATTTCCACCTCCGCCATAAATCTTATCACCACCTCGTCCACCCTCAACAAAATCAATTCCTTCACCGCTATTAACAACATCATCACCGGCGCCAGCATTAATTGTGTCATTGCCAGATCCTGATTCGATATAGTCTTTGTTTTGCCCTCCAGTGATGTTGTCATTGCCACGGTTGTCAATGATATAGTTTTTGGTATTGCTGTTTGCTAGATTGATGTTGCTGTCATTGCCATCGCCGCTGACGATATTGATTGAGGCCTTGATTTTGTTGATTGTGATGTTTGCGATATTTTTGATTTCGTCTGCTGATAAATAAGAGTTGAGATTGCTATTGCTTTTGATGTCACCGACATATTCAGTAATTATGTTTTTGATGAATTGCTGATTAACAATTTGTGAGCTTTTGGCAATTGAACTAACAATGCCATCGCTGATTGCTTCAAAGCGCGCGTCATAAATTTTTTGTAAAATAATTTGCGACTGAATGTTGAAATTGTCGATTGCATCATCGATCTGCTTTGGGGTTTGATTGATGATAGCGATTTCGTCAAGAAGATTAGGATTTTTGATAAATTCTTTAAATTTTGCGGCGTTTGTTTGCAACAATTGCAGCTGGTCAAAATATTCTTTACTTAAAATGTTGTTGACGTTGCTCAAAGAATTTTGTGCATTTTTTTGTAAAAAATCAATGCTGCTTTGAATTGCGGCAGTTTTGGTGGCAAAGTCATTTTCAAAATTATGAACTTCATCAATTCTGCTATTAATTTGATTTTGCAAATTCTCATTTAAAAGCTGAATTTCTTCGATTTTTTCCTGATAGCTGTGCTTAATCTCATCAATTGCAGCGTCGATTTGGCTTTGCGCGCTTGCTTTATTTTCAATGATTGGAGTGACATAATTGGCAATTAAAGTTTCATTGGCAGCAAGCAACAGCGATTGCACTTTGGCTTTAGTTTGGTTGATTTGCTCATTAAATTCACCGTAAAGCTGATTTTGATAATTGCTAAAAAGCTGTTTAGCATCTTCATATTTTTGAGTGACACTCGCCTTAATTTCCGCAAATTCTTTTTGATGAACCACAAGATAATCCTCAAGCTTGGTGGTGAATTCTTCCTTATATTCCGCAAGCTCTTCTTGATAATCTTGTATTATAAACTTCGCTTCTTCAATGCGATTTTCAACAGAAGCAATTTGTTGCTCGATAGAGTTTTTAAAGATCAGAGCGTTTTTGACAGATTGATTATTAATAATTTCTTGCTTGAAATTATTTAAGCTTGAATAGACGGCGTCACTTTGATTTTGAGCATAGTTAATGATGCTAGTTTTGAGTTGATCAATATTTTTTGCTTTCAGAGTTTCAAGCAATTCTGGGCTGATAATTTCTTCAACTCGATCAAGAATTTCAGAATTTATAATGTCTTTGAATTTCTCTTCCAAAATTGCTTTATCGCCAGAAATTAAAGCGACGATTTCATCACCAGAAATAAAGTTTTTCACCTCGCTAAGCAAATTTAAATTAGCAAAATCGGCGATGTTTTGAGAAATTTCTTGCAACAAATTTTCTTTTACAGCTGAAAAATCTCCTTTGAGAATTTGGCTGATATTTTCTTGACTCAAAATTGCGCTTAAATCTTTAGGAACAAAATCAACAAGATAGGCTTCAATATTGTTGCTGATAAAGTTTTCAGCCTTTTCTTCAAAGACTGAAAAATCGCCCTGAATTAATGATTTTATATCGTTTTGATTGATGAGATTTTTTAAGTCAGTTGGAACATAAGCAGAAATCTCAGAAGAAATTTGGTCCGAAATCAACAACAAAGCGCTGTCTTTAATATCACCAAAATCAAGAGCAATCAGCGATTTAACCAGCTGCTCATTTTCTAGCAATTTTGAAATATCAACAAAATCAGCGATATTGCTCACATAACCTTCTAATTCTTTGGTCGCCAAAGTAGAAAATTCTTGTCCAGAATTTTTAACCAACTCAACTGCAATTTCTTTTAAATCGCCGCCAATTATTGCTTCGACGGTGTCTTTATATTGGTTAACTTTGCTATAGATTTCATAGGCTTTAGCAGCGGTTTGCAAAGATTCAGCCACTTCTTCAGAAACTTGCATTGCTTTAGTAATAGCATTCACCGCTTCAGATGCTGATTTAAAGCCGCTCACGCCAGTATAAGCAGCAGCAACAGCAATAATTACTTTGTCTATATTAGAAAAATCTCCCGCCAAAAGCTCATCAAACAGTGATTTATTGCCGTTGATTTCATCAAAAGCTGCTTGCAAAGCAATCGAGAGAAGCGGTCCAAAACCAGGAACAAAACCAACTGCAATTACGGCTGCGGTTTCAGCAATAAACACTTTCATGTCATCAATCATCTTGCCAGCTTTTTTAACCTCCTCTTCAAATTGCTCCAAAGATTCATTTACATCTTTTCGCGCCTCACGCAAAGTTTTGGCGGCGTCTTCCAAAGCTTCTCTGGTTTTTTCATATTGTTTTGCCAAAGCATCAGGAGTAGCAACAGCAACCAACAAATCAACTTGATTGATTAAATTATCGATTGCAGGTCGAAGCGCTTCTTTTTCAATTGTGCGAGCTGCGTCGCTGACATTTTCTCGCACCACGTTCCAAGCTGGCCTAACAATGTCGTCGCGAACATATTGCACGCCATCAGCAGCAGAATTTGCGTTGTCTTCAAGCAGTTTCAAGCTCCCGCGAAGATTATCATCAAAATTTTTACCAGCTTGCTTCAAATCATCTTCAACCGCTTTTAAATCACCTTGAGCAACCGATTTTGTAAGGCTGACAGAATCTTTGATTGAATTGCTAATTAGGTTGGAAACAAATTGGATATTATTCTTAATCGCTTTTTCTAAAAAATCAGGAAGCACCGATTCGGCAATTGAATCAGTGATTTTAGAAAATGATTGCTGCATTGAATCAACCGCATCAACAAGAATTTTTTCAACTTTTTCAAGCAGATTATTGAATTCATCTTTAATTTCGTGATAAACATCTTCGATGCTGTTGATAGCGTCTTTAAGTGTTTGAGTGATTGAATCAAAAACATTCTTAGCAGCGTCGGCAATCAGTTTGCTGGCGTTGTTGATTTCTTCTTGGAGTCTGTTAAGAGCCTTTCGAGCAGAGTTTTCGAGAAAACCTGCAGCGCCACTAAAAGCATCTTTGACAGAATTAAAAGTTCTTGATACAGCTCTGGTTACTCTTCCAACAAGACTCATAAGATTTATTTATTAAAGTTTATAGGTAAAAAAAGATTGGATATAAGGAGAATTATTAGATCAAGTTCCAGCCAATTCTTAGCGTAGAAATATAGTTATTTGCACTTGTTAATCAAGTTTTTTCAACTTTATTTGATCTTGCGATGCGCTAGCTAGAGCGGCGGGAGGCTGCAGCAGAGAAAAGCTCAAGGAAAGGCGATAAAAAATCAAAAGCGATTTTTTAAATTAATTATCTGAACAATTGCATATATTCCTCAAAAACAAAAACCCTATTGCGCTTAAGCCCCGTTATTTCGATTAGAATTTTAAGTTTAACAAAGTCCTTAATCAGGCGCAATGCAGTAGAAAGACTGATTTGCAAAACCTTCGCCGCATCATTGGCATCAATGCTAGGGTTGCTATAAAGATGCTGCAAAAACTCCCTCGCAAGCGCCTGTTTTTTTCCAAGCTTAATTATTTTATGTTCAACTTTACTTCTCAAAGCGATAATATTTTTGAAAGTTTGAATTGAATTTTCCGAAGTGCTGCGCACCCCTTCCAAAAAGAATTTAAGCCACTGCGTTAAATCATCATGGGTTCGCGCGCGGGTTAAATTATCATAATACAAAGCTTTATTTTTTTCTAAAAAGTCAGAAAGATAAAGAGTGGGTTTATGCAACAATTGATTAGTTACCAAATACAAGGTAATCATCAAGCGCCCAATTCTGCCATTGCCGTCCAAAAATGGGTGAATAGTTTCAAACTGATAATGGGCAATTCCAATTTTAATCAATTGCGGAATTGCAACATTTTCATTATGAAGAAATTTTTCTAAATCAGCCATCAAATCTTCAACCGAATCTTGATGTGGCGGAATAAAGATAGCATCTCGCAAACTTGCTCCACCAATCCAATTCTGACTTTTGCGAAATTCCCCAGGAATTTTGCGCGCACCACGAGCGCCTTGCAAAAGTGTTTTATGAGCTTGCTTTAATAAACGATTGCTCAAAGGAAGTTTATCCAAAGCCTTGATAGCCCTGTTCATAGCTTCCACATAATTTTTCACTTCTTGCCAATCATCTTTTTTTTCTGGCTCGATATATTCGGCTTTCTGCACCGCATCATCAATATTGGTTTGCGTTCCTTCAATTCGACTACTTTTGGTACCTTCCTTCAAAATATGCATTTTAATGAAAAAATCGACATCGGGAATAAGCTGAGAAAAAGCATTCAATTCCCCCAATTTGATGTCGGCTTGGCTTAACAACAGCTGCAATTCAGCATTATCCAGCAACCACTCATGATTGACCAAAGTTGGCTCAAAGCTTTTATATTGATAGCGCTGAACTAATTTTCCGGCTTTGAAATTAGTGATATTCATTGTTTTTGTTTAAAGGTTTTTCTGCAATTATAGAGTGTCTATACTTGCATTTCAAGTGTTTTGTGCAATTATGATCTTTTAATACTCGAAGTTGGGAGTCGTAGCAAACCTGATCCCTAACTGTGCATAAATACACCATCCACGGATTGCCCCGCCACGCTTTGCGCGTCTCGCGGGTGATGGGAGCGATTATTTTATTAATTGAAATAGTATAACAGAGTAGGAAGCTTTGCTTCCTCGGCATTAAAAAGTTTGACGTGACTAACTTAAAAAAATCGAAGATTTTTTTAAAATGGCGGGGCGAAGCTACCCTTTTGAGAACTCATCTACGTTTTGTCACCAGCAGTATTTAGAAGGCTTGGAAGACCATTTCAGATGTACTAAAAATTTCGAAGTAAAAATCTTGGGTGGGCGAAGGTTCCCTTTTGCGAACCTTAATATTTAATATTAAATTCTTCTGCCAATTGAATAACAGCATTCTTATAATCCATTTTTTCAATTGCCATTAAGAAGGTGATGATATCGCCGTGTGCTGCGCAACCAAAGCAATGATAAAAACCTTTTTGATCGTTAACTACGAAAGAAGGAGATTTCTCGTTATGAAAAGGACAAAGGCCTGTAAATTCTTTGCCACGCAATTTTAGATTAACTTTCTTTCCAACAACTTCAGAAATTAAAATATTAGATCGCAATTTATCAGGAAAATCTTTTTCGATTTTAAAGTTTTCAATTCTTTTGCGATCTACTGTTTTTATGAAGGCAAGCGTGACAGTGATATATTTCAAAACTAATAAGCTTTCTTCTTTATTCAAAATCGGATTATCGTGAGCTAAGCTGTGATTATTGCGAATGTCGTTAAAGGCATCGAAAATTGAAATTGCAGATTTTAAAATTCTGTTTGTTATTTCTGACTCAATTTCTTTTTTATTATTTAAGTGCTTTACATATTCACCTACTAAACTTTGCAAGTTTTTATTCTCAGTACTTATTCCTCTTTTACGACAAACACTTCTAAGATATTTTGTAGCATATGTATGAAGCCTGTCAAGACCTGTCTCTGGCTTATTCTTGTCAATTGATTCTTTAATTGATTCTGTCAATACAGCAAAATCTTGCTCTGAATTAAGATCAATTTCTGAAGAAGTCTCTTGCAATAAGCGATCTGCTACTTGCCTACATTTTTCAAATAAGGCTTTGTCTAGATTATTGTTTATTTCAAGTGCGTAATCTAACAAATCTTTTGTTAACTTACCTACAGCGGAATTAGGTTCTAATTGCCAAAACGTCCTTAATCGATTTGCTTTAGAATCGCCGTTCACCTCATATTTTGAATCATAAATATTTTTGCCAACGCTTTCTGAAATAAATTCTTTAAATGTTCTATTAGAGAAGCTCATCACAAATCCTGAGGACATCTCATAAATTTTTTCTAACTTTTCTTTTTCTCTGAAACTTAAGTCTGACATTTTTTATAAAAACTTATTGTAGCTCAGTTTTCTCAATCAAATTTTCCTTGGATTGAGAAAAATATTCTGGCAAATTTATTTCTTCAAAATCACCAAAATCCTGAGTAGAAAATTGATACCAATTACTAAACTTATTATTTGCCATAGCAAACAATTGAATCCCTAAAGATTTTGGTGATATTTCAGCGTAATAAAAAAGAGGCTTTTTATTTTCTGATTCATGAGTTTTGGTTTGGAAAGAGCCGATAATATTTTTTGCACTTAGACCATGTAAAATAGCAAGCACGTCCTCTTCTCCAAATTGTTTTAAGAGATTTTGTGAAAAAACAAAAAATAATTTTTCTTTACCCAATTCCCCTTCTTGGGCTGGATTAAGGGATTTTTTCTGATCATTGGAAATAAGTAATTTGTTTAGCATTCGATAAATCAAATAATGCATCTTTAGCTGCCCAGAGGATAAAGATTTTATGATATCTAAATAAAAAATACCGGCGTCATTTTTTCCATCAGAACTTCTTGAGGCAGCTAATATTCCTCCAAAATATTCGGCACAAATTGATTCATCAGAGAAAGATCCGTTCCAGAAAACATCGCGAGTGACTCTAAGATTGGTTTGTCCTCCATCATCAATCTTAGGAGTTTTTTTTGTAGCGTTAGCAATAATACTATCTTTGCCTTTTTGATATATTTGATTCAAATAT
>CAYPUN010000044.1:0-10461 GCA_964413985.1 uncultured Rickettsia sp.
CATAAGTATATGATTCAAATGAGAACTGCCTTAGTGGTAGCCGACAATTCGGGAGCTAAGCTTGCAAGATGTGTTAAAATTCTTGGTGGTAGTGACCACATGATTACTGGAGTTGGACAGATTGTTGTTGTTTCAATCACAAGTGTTATTCCTGGCTCAAAAGTAAAAAAAGGTCAGGTTGTAAAAGGCGTGGTTGTTAGAACAAAAAGCAAAATCGTTCGTGCAGACGGCAGTTTTGTTAAATTTGACGACAATGCAATTGTGCTTGTTGATAAAGACGGCGAACCGATTGCAACTCGTGTATTTGGTCCTGTTGCGCGTGAAGTTAGACAAAATAACTTCTTAAAAATCGCGTCATTAGCTTCGGAGGTGCTATAAATATAAAATATGAAAAAATTTAAAAAAGGCGATCAAGTTATTGTTATTACTGGTTCTAGCAAAAACAAAACTGGTAAAATTATTTCTGTCGATGGTGACAAAGTTTTGGTTGAAGGCGTGAATATTAGAACTATTCACAAAAAGCCTACATCACAAACTCCAGGGCAGATTGTAAAGGTTGAAAAACCAATCCATATTTCAAACATTTCACATGTTGAAAATGGTAAAGCAGTAAAAATAAAATTTGTTGTTGAGGCTAAAGAAGGCAAGGCTTTTACTAGAAAAAGTCGTGTTTCAAAAAAATCTGGCAAAAAAATTGGTTAAATATTGAAGGCTTCAAGCCTTATAATGTAAGGTTAGAAGAATTATTTATTATTAAAAATGCAGACATTAACAGAAAAATTATATAAAGATTCTATCGTGGATCTTAAGCAGAAATTTGCTTACAAAAACAACTTGGCAGTGCCACGTTTGAAAATGGTGAGCGTGAACGTTGGAATCAAAGCTACAGACAGTGATAACAAGTTCTTGGCTTATTTGCAAACTCAGCTTTCAAACATTGCTGGTCAAAAAGCAGTTTTAACTAAATCACGTAAAGCGATCTCAACTTTCAAATTGAGAAAAGACTTGCCAATTGGCTGTCGCGTAACTCTTCGTGGCAAAAAAATGTATCAGTTTCTTGATAAATTGATCCACATCGCATTGCCTCGCGTGAGAGACTTCAGAGGTTTGACTGCAAAAGGTTTCAACCAAAGTAATCACTATTCTTTTGGATTGAAAGAACATACAATCTTTCTTGAAGTTGATCTTGACAATGTAATGAAGCTTTTTGGTCTTAACGTGACCATTGCTACTACTGCAAAAACAAAAGAAGAAGCTTTGTTCTTGCTAAAGAAATTGAGCTTACCAATTAAATAATTAGAGTTAGAATATGGCAAAAAAATGCTTAAAAATTAGAAACGAAAAAAGAAAGAAATTGTCAGTTTTGCATAAAGCAAAAAGACAAAAGCTTGCTGCAACTGCACAAGACGAAAACCTTTCTTTTGAAGAAAGATTGATGGCTCAAGCTAATTTGGCAAAAATGCCAAGAGACGGCGCTGTTGTTAGATATAGAAACAGATGCAGTCTTACTTCGCGTCCTAGAGGCAATTTCAGAAAGTTTGGATTGTCAAGAATTGCACTTAGAGAATTGGCTTCTTGGGGCCAAATTCCTGGTTTAGTTAAATCAAGTTGGTAATAATTTATTAAATAAAAATGTTTTTTAATCATCCGGTTTCAGATTTAGTAGCAAGAATCAAAAATGGTTATCTTGCGAACAAAACTATCATTAGCTCGCCAGTTTCTAAATTGCGCGAAAATATCCTTCATTTGCTTAAAGCTGAAGGCTTTATTTTGAGTTATAGCAAGTCAAAAGAAGGTTCTGTAGAGAAGTTCGACATTCACTTGAAATATCACTATTCTGCTCCAGTTGTTAGCGAAATTTCAGTTATTTCAAAACCTGGAAAAAGAGTTTATACAAACTATGACAAAATTCCGGTTGTTAAAAACGGACTTGGAATGGTTGTTTTATCAACTTCACAAGGCGTTATTTCTGATTACGAAGCCAGAGAAAAAAAACTTGGCGGCGAAGTTTTATTAAAAATCTTTTAGTTAAAAAATGTCTAGAGTAGGAAAATTACCGGTTCAAATTCCTGATAATATCAAAGTTGCAATTAGCGGCAATGTTATCACTTTTGACAATGGAAAAGCGAAAAAAACTTATGAATTTTCAAAAGGCGTAAAAGCTGTTTTTGAAGATAAACAAATTCAATTTTCGGCAATCGATAAAAAAACTCCAAAAATCTCAATGTTTGTTGGGATGGATAGAAGCAATGCCAAAAACATTGTTCAGGGTTTGGTGACTCCTTTTAAAACTACGCTTGAAATTAATGGCGTTGGTTATAAGGCTGCTGTCGATAAAAATCTTTTGGTTTTAACTTTAGGTTATAGCCACGAAATCGTTTATGCTTTGCCAAAAGGAATTACTGCGGTTTTTGAAAAGCCAAATTTGATCATCATTTCTGGTGATGACAAAGTTATGGTTGGACAAACTGCATCAGAAATCATTTCTTTTAGAAAACCTGAGCCTTATAAAGGTAAGGGTGTAAAAGTTGCTGGTAAAGCAATTTTGCGTAAAGAAGGTAAGAAAAAATAATTAAAATATGTTGACGACTCAAAAAAGAAGACTACTGCGCGTTAGAGGCAAAATTGCCGCTAATAACAAATCTCTTAGACCGAGAATTGTTGTGACAAGATCAAATAAAAATCTTGGCATGCAGCTAATTAATATCGAAGGAAAAGTATTGTATTCTTACTCTACAGTGAACTTTAAAGAAACCAAAAAAGTTAGCGGCATGGAAAAGGCTAAATTAGTTGGTGCAGAATTTGCTAAATTATGTCTAAAAGGCGGCGTTAAAGAGGTTGTCTTTGATAAAGGCGCATATATCTATAACGGTCGAGTGAAAGCAGTTGCCGAAGCTTGCCGTGAAGCAGGATTACAGTTCTAAAACTAAAATTTTTTAAGATGCAAAAACAAGCAAAAAATAGTAACAATCACTCTGAAATCGCAGAAATATTGGTTGCGATTAACAAAGTTTCTAAAACAGTGAAAGGTGGTAAAAACCTTTCATTCTCTGCTTTGGCGGTTGTGGGCGATAAAAATGGTAGAGTTGGTTTTGGTAAAGGAAACGCGGTTGAAGTTTCTGATGCAAAAAACAAAGCATTCGAAGCGGCGAAAAAAGCAATGATGAAAGTTGCTCTTAAAGAAGGCAGAACAATTCACCATGACAGCACTGCAAGATTTTGTGCGGCAAAAGTTTATTTGCGCTCGGCTCCTGCAGGTACTGGTGTGATTGCTGGTGGACCAATGCGTGCAATCTTTGAATGCGCTGGTATTCATGACGTTGTTGCTAAATCGGTTGGAACTTCTAACCCTTACAACTTGGTTGCTGCAACTTTCTTGGCTCTTAAAAAACTTGTATCACCAAAAATGGTTTCTGAAAGAAGATCAAAAGAAATTTCAGACATCGTGAAAAGAAGAAATTCAGCTGTGAAACAGCAAAATACAAAACAACAAACAAACGATAATCAATAATTATGTCGGAATTCTTAAACAAAAAAATTATTGTTACTCAAACGAAAAGCGGATTGAAGCTTACTGAGAGACAAAAAGGAAACTTGATCGGACTTGGACTTCGTGGCGTTCACACAAAGTCTGAACTTACTTGCACTTCAAGTGTTTGGGGAATGGTCAAAAAAGTTAGTCACATTGTAAAAGTTGCTTTGGCTTAGCAATATTTAAGCCTTTAATTAATCGAGTTGCGCAAGTTAGCGCATCCTAAAATAAGTATTTGATTTATATGTCTACTCCTCTTAATGAATTAAAAAAGATCAAAACGCAAGGCCGCAAAAGAGTTGGCCGCGGTATTGGTTCTGGTAAAGGTAAGACTTCTGGTCGCGGTGTGAAAGGTCAAAAAGCACGCACAGGTCACTCTAGCGTGAAGGGTTTTGAAGGTGGTCAAACTCCAATCCACATGCGTTTACCAAAAAGAGGTTTCACAAACACTTTGCGTAAAGAATATGAAGTTGTGAATATCAAAGAAATTGCTAATTTGCTTGAATCAAAAGCAATTGCTGAATCTGAAACTTTGACAAAAGAAAGATTGCAAGAGTTGGGTTTGATTAGAGATGCTAAATCTCAAGTGAAATTGATCATGGGTGCCTTTGATTTGGGCGCTTTGAAAGTAAAAATTGTAGTTGATAAATATTCTGCAAAAGCAAAAGTTTTTGCTTAGTTTTTTTGAAGATTTTTTGTGCGGGTGGTTTTGTAAAAAACTTGTCCCGCATTTAAGAAGCGTATGTGCGCTTCGCTAAAGGAAATGTTTCATTATCCTTTAAACTTTTTTGATAAATTATATTTATACAAAAAAGAAGACACATAAATAAATTTAATAATTTATTTCATCAAAGCGTCATTTGAAAATTCAAATCGACCTTTAAAAATAAGCTTTAATTAAAAATAAAAAAAGTGGCAGTTCAAACTTCTGACCTTAAAAGACGAATTTTATTTACGATATTCATTTTGCTTGTTTATCGTTTTGGTACTTTCGTGCCGATTCCAGGGATCGATGTTGACATTTTGAAGAAATTTTTTAGCAGCGACAAGGCTCATTTCTTTGGCATGATCAATCTTTTTTCTGGCGGTGCGCTTGAAAGAATGAGTATTTTTGCGCTTAACATCATGCCTTATATCACCTCGTCAATCATCATGCAATTGATGAGCTCGATGTATAAAGGCTTGGCAGAGTTGAAGAAAGACGGCGAACAAGGCCGCGCTAAAATCAACCAATATACGCGCTATTTGACAATAATTTTGGCATTTTTCCAATCGCTTGGAGTTTATTATGCTTTGGC
This sequence comes from uncultured Rickettsia sp., assembly GCA_964413985.1. Lineage (GTDB taxonomy): Bacteria > Pseudomonadota > Alphaproteobacteria > Rickettsiales > UBA1997 > CAMCFD01. Next base: position 4,831 of record CAYPUN010000044.1, read on the forward strand.
CAATGTCGATCATCCGGCCTTTATTTCGGATTCGTCAATTTTCCTTTATACCACTTGCGTCAGCTTGGTTGGTGGCACGGTGATGTTGATGTGGTTTGGTGAAAGAATCACAACTTCGGGAATTGGCAACGGAATTTCATTGATTATCTTTGTTGGGATCGTGTCTTCACTGCCTTCAACAATTGTGCAAGTTTTTGATTTGTCTCGCACTGGGGTTTATTCTTGGGTGGCGGTGATCGCCTTCTTTATTGGGCTTGGGCTGTTTTTGATGTTGATTTGCTTTGTTGAAAAAACGCATAAGCGTATCAAAATTCAATATCCAAATGCATCATTGATCAAGTCTTCAGGCATGGCGGATTCGTCATTTTTGCCTTTGAAAATCAACGTTTCTGGTGTTATTCCGCCAATTTTTGCCAGCTCGATTTTGATGTTTCCAACGGCCTTCGTGCAATTTACTGGTGCGGAAGGTGGATTTTTGACAGCATCTTTGGCCCGTGGCGGAGCGCTTTATTTGGCACTTTTTGCCGGCTTGATTTTGTTTTTCTCATATTTTTATTCTTCGATTGTTTTTAACACCGAAGAAGTTGCGGCCAATTTGAAAAAAAGCAATTGCTTTATTCTTGGGGTTAGACCCGGTGCCAACACTGCAACTTATTTAGACAAGATTGTTTCGCGACTCACTTTGATTGGCGCGTGCTATTTGATCTTCATTTGCGTGCTGCCAGAAATTTTGGTCACCAAATATGCAATTCCTCTTACTATCGGCGGAACCGGCGTTTTGATTATGGTGAATGTGGTTTTGGATTTGGTTAACCAAGTGCAATCGCATTTATTCTCTTCAAAATATGGCTCTCAAAATAAGAGAAGAAGAGTGAAAATAAGAGGCTAGGGCATGATTAATTTAGTTTTACTTGGCGCACCAGGATCAGGAAAAGGAACTCAAGCGGCGATGATTGCTAAGGCTTTGAAGATTCCAGCAATTTCAACTGGAGATGCGCTTCGCAAAGAAGTTGAAGCGCAAAGTGAAATTGGCAAATTGGCCAAGTCGTATATGGAATCAGGAAAATTGGTTCCCGATCAAGTGGTGCTTGATATTGTGAAGGGCAGAGTGTCGCAAAGTGACTGCCAAAATGGATTTATCTTGGATGGTTTTCCACGTAATTTGGCTCAAGCGAAAATGCTTGACGAAACGTTGAAACCAATTCAAAAACAAATTTCGCTTGTGCTTGATTTTCAAGTGGATGACGAAATTGTGATAAAAAGAATTTCGGGTCGTTTTTTCTGCAAAAAATGCGGCGCGATTTATAATCATCATTTCAAACAGACAAAAAAATCTGGAATTTGTGATGATTGTGGATCGTCTGATTTTGACAGCAGAAGTGACGATAAGGAAGAAACTGTAAGAAATAGACTTAAGGTCTATCATGACTCAACTTTAGGATTAGTTGAATATTATCAAAGAAATAACTTGATTTATTCGCTAGATGCTGTAAAAAATAGCGCCCTTCTTTTTGAAGAGATCCTGAAGGTGGTTGAAAATATTAACTAAACAACATTAAAAAACGTGGCTAGAATCGCTGGTGTTAACATTCCTAAGGAAAAGAGGTTTGTTATTTCTCTAACATATATTTATGGTATCGGCACAACAACTGCTGAGAAAATTTGCCAAAAACTAAAAATTAACGCAAAGACTAGAACTCATGAAATGACTGAAGATAAATTGGCGCAAGTTCGTCAATTGATCGAAAAAGAATTTCCTGTTCTTGAAGGTGATTTGAGAAGAAAAGTTGGGGCAAATATCAAGAGATTGATTGACATTGGCTGCTATAGAGGCATCCGACATGTTAAAAAATTGCCAGTTCGTGGTCAAAGAACTCATACCAACGCTAGAACTCGTAAGGGTCGCGGTGTTGCTATTGCCGGTAAGAAAAAAGCAGTTAAGTAATTCTCACAACTAAAAATATGACAAAATATAGCGGTAAAAAAACTGTTAGCAAAAAAAAGAAGAGCCTGTCAAGCGGCGTGGTTCACGTATTTGCTAGCTTTAACAATACAATCATTTCAATCACCGATTTGCAAGGCAACTTAGTTTGCTGGTCATCGGCTGGAAAGCATGGTTTCAAGGGTTCTAGAAAGGCTACGCCTTACGCGGCTCAGGTTGCAACTCAACATGCGGTTACAACAGCTAAAAATCACGGTTTGCAAACTGTGGTTGTTGAAGTTACTGGTCCTGGAGTTGGTCGTGAAGCTTCGCTTCGTGCCATTCAAGCTGCAGGCCTTACAACTACTGCAATCATTGACAAGACTTACCATCCACATAATGGATGCAGACCAGCTAAAAGAAGAAGAGTTTAATCTTCATTTTATTTTAGTTTAACTCGTTATTTTAAGCAAATTTAAGTAAATATGGCAATTCTAAAAGAAAGTTGGCAGACACTAACAAAGCCTGCATCGATCACTACCAAAGACGGTCACGATAATACAAAAAAATCGGTGATTGTTATGGAGCCTTTCGCGAGAGGTTTTGGCGCTACTTTGGGCAATGCTCTGAGAAGAGTTTTATTGTCATCAATCACTGGATTTGCAGTTACTGCGATCAAAATTGAAAATGTTGCGCATGAATATAGTTCAATTGAAGGCGTGAAAGAAGATGTGCTTGATATCATCATGAACATCAAATCTCTTGCGATCACTAAAGACAGCTCTAGCGGCTGTGTTTTGAAGCTTAGCGCGAACCAAGCGGGTCCAGTTTATGCTGGCTCAATTGAAGCTCCGGCTGGCGTTGATATTGTCAACAAAGATTTGTTGATCTGCACTTTGAGCAAAGGCGCTAAAATCAACATGCAAATGTATGTTGAATGCGGCACTGGCTATGTGACTTCTGACAATAACAGAAAAAGCGAATATCCAGTTGGAACAATCGTTGTGGATTCTGTGTTCTCGCCAGTTAAAAGAGTGGCTTATAAAGTTGAAAATGCTCGTGTTGGTCAAATTACTGACTTCGACAAATTGATCATGGAAATTGACACTAATGGCGCGATCACTCCACGTGATGCACTTGGTGTTGGCGCGAAAATCTTGCAAGACCAACTTGAAGTTTTTATCAATTTTGATGTTGCTAAGATCGACGTTCCGGTGAAGAAAGAATTTGATTCTGAGCCGAAATTTAACAAGAATTTGCTCAAAACAATTGATGAGTTGGAGCTTTCTGTACGCTCATACAATTGCTTGAAAAATGAAAATATCATCTATGTCGGTGATCTAGTTACAAGAAGTGAAGCTGAAATGCTTAAAACAGCTAATTTCGGTAGAAAATCTTTGAATGAACTCAAGGAAAATCTGAAAAATATGGGGCTTGGCTTCGGCATGAAATTGTCTGATTGGCCGCCACAAAATTTGGACGATCTTTTAAAAATGAAGAATAAAGAATTTTAATCATGATACACGGAAATAAAGGTAGAAAATTGAGTCGTAATACCGCTCACAGAAAAGCTCTTTTGCGCAACTTGGCGCTGGCTTTTTTGCAACATGAATTCATTAAGACAACTTTGCCAAAAGCAAAAGAGGTGCGTCCTTTTGTTGAAAAAATCTTAACTTTAACTAAGAAAGATACTTTAACAAATCGTCGCCGTATTCAGTCTTTACTTGCTAATCAGCAAATTATTGATCGTCTTTTCAAAAGCGTTGGACCTAGAGTTGCAGCGCGCGACGGTGGCTATATTCGCATTTTAAAATGCGGATTTAGAACTGGCGACAAAGCCCCTATGGCAATCATGGAATTGGTTGACAGAGTTGTGGTTGAGGCTTCTGAGGCAAAAGCAGCAGAATAATATTGGTATATATCGAACATAATTTATGAAAAATTTTATTCAGAAGTTTGAACAAGCGCAAGTTGAGCTACTTTCTAAAGGCAAAAATTTGCCTTCATTTAAGGTTGGCGATACTGTTAGCGTGAAATATAAAATCACTGAAGGTGCGAACACTCGTATTCAGGCTTTCAACGGCATTGTGATTGCAAAATCAAAAGGCGACAAACATTATAGCGCAACTTTTACAGTTCGTAAAATTAGCAGCGGTGTTGGTGTTGAAAGAAAATTCACAGTTAACTCACCATTGCTTGCATCTGTTGATGTTATGAAGCAAGGTGTTGTTAGAAAAGCTAAACTTTATTATCTAAGAAATCTTACTGGTAAAGCTTCGCGCATCAAAGAAAAACTTGATTTTTTTGAAGATCGTGGAGTTGTTGCTGATGCAAATTCTGCAGATAATGCTGCAAAAAACGCTTAGTCTCATCATTTTAGTCATGGCACAGGCGCTTGTTTTGAGCGCCTGTGTCACTGATCCTTCGCATTATGGTAAAGTTAAGAAATATAGCTCTACCGAGAAAAGATCTTTTGTTTTTTCAATTGACGAAAGTTTTTTCGCTTCGCACAAAAATTCTGAAAAAGACGATGATTATCCTTTGATGACAACCGATGAGGTGAAGTTGTTGAAGTCGCTTTTGATGCAGGATAAATATTGTTTAAATGAAGATCGTAGGCCATCTTTTCAAATAAATTCGCGCCAAGAAAAAATTTATGATATGACTTTTGCGCATTTGATTGAGCAGAGTTATAACGCCAAGCCGGTGACTCCGCGCATGTATTTTGGTGAGTGCGCTCGATAGTTTTTCCATGCGCTTTGCGAGCGGTTCAAAAATAATTCCTCAAAAATTCTGTTGAAATTTATCTTTTATCGACAAGTATCGATTTTTTCAGAATTTTTCAACATGCCTCAAAATAATAACGATTCTTCGCATTTTAAGCTTGATTTAGAGCACTTTTCTCATTTTAACGTATCCAGCGAAAGTTCTGCTAAAGACTCTTCTGCGCGAAGTTTGGCGCCCGCAGAATTAACCGGAGTTGCTTTTGCTTTGCAGGCTGTTGCTAATTCTGCAATAAAGCAGAGTTTTTCTAATATGAAGTTGGTTTATGATCTTTCGGGGCAGCAAAATATTGGCTTGGTGGCGAAGCGTTTTTTATCTAATCCGCAAAATATTTTTTCAGAAACTGGCTCGCGATTGGCTTACAGTGCGGTTTCTACGATGCCGGCAATTGTAATGTTTGATTATTTGAGGGAGAAAAATGTTGGTCCGGCGAAGTTGGCGCTTTGTACGGCGTTGCCAGAAACTGTTTTGAGATTGCCTTTTGCGATTCCGGGAATTCGTCAAACTCTTGCGAGTCAGGGTGTTGAGATGAGTAACCGCGAGGTTTTGAAGGGTGGATATAGGGCGTTTGTGCCATTTTATTTGCGCAATTGTTTGTCGTGGCTTGTGATTGGAGCTTCTGCTGAGGGCGATTTGCAGAAAAAAACGGCTTATGCTTTTGTTTCGGGAGTGGTGGGGACACCGTTTGAAAGCTTGGGGAATATGGTTATGGCGGAGTCGGCGAAAAGCGCTAATGCGCAAGAGGCTTATGAAAAAGCTTTGGCTAATTTGAAAAAAGGTGATGGTGATTTGTGGCGAAATTTGCGGCGTAATTTTTTTAAGGGGGCGTTGGTGAGGGGCGTGGCTGGGGCGCTGAGCGCTAATTTGTTGTCGACGGAGTTTTCGCAATTTTTGCAGAAATCTTTGCGTGAGAGGTTTGGTGGTGA
>CAYPUN010000045.1:0-10404 GCA_964413985.1 uncultured Rickettsia sp.
TAGTCAACCCTAAGTCAAATTTATAACACACACATTTGTCAGATATAAATGACAACTCCATATTTAAAATAAGGCTTCAAAAAAGCATTATAAAACATTTTTTTCCTAAATGAAACTAAAAAAACTTCTACCGCGCTCACTTTTCGGTCGTTTTTTGCTGATCATCGCAATACCGGCGCTTGTCGTGCAGATTGTGACGATTTATGTTTTCTTTTATGTCTATGTCGATTCAATCAGCAAACACATGGCTCGGAGCGTTGTTTCTGAAATGGATTTTGTGAGAAGTTCAATCAATGATCCAAGCCGCCAACCCTTGGTGCACAGCTTTTTGCAAAGTGTTGAGCTCAATTTCTCATTTGAAGAAAAGCGTCGCTTTAAGAAGAAAAAAATCGCCGATTCCGATTGGAAGCGCAGCAAATTTTATCAATATTTCAATCTTTTTCCACTGATCGATCCACTCAACCGCTTCAAGTCTGAGCTTGAAAGTCGCAAACTCACACCATACGAAATTTATGAAAATCCCGATGACGACAATTTTTTTATCGTCAAAGTGCAAACGCGAAGCGGCCTACTCTCATTTGATGTGCCAACAAAACGAATCACCAGCTCCAGCAAATATGTTTTCATTTTGTGGATGTTTTTGACGGCGCTTATCACATCATTTATTTCGATTATTTTCCTCAAAAATCAACTGCGCCCAATCAGCTTGCTGAGTGAGGCCGCCGAGAAATTTGGTCGCGGTCAAAATGTGCCAAATTTTCGCCCAAGTGGCTCAAAAGAAATTCGCTCGGTGGCAATTTCGTTTATCAAAATGAAAGAGCGCATCATCCGCCAAATTTCGCAGCGCACCGACATGCTCTCCGCCGTGTCGCACGACTTGCGCACACCTTTAACACGCATGAAATTGCAACTTGAAATGAGCAAAAATAACGATGATGCTGTCGAGCTAAAACAAGATATCAGCGACATGGAAAAATTGATCGGCGAATATCTCGATTTTGCGCGCCACGAAGAGCGTGAAAAGGCTCGCCCCGTGCGTTTGAAAGATTTTCTGCAAGAAAAAATTGTGAATTATTATTTGAAAATGAATCGCAAAATTGATGCGCGCATAAAAATTGCCGATGATTTTGAAATGCCACTGAAGAAGACAGCTCTAAAGCGCGCACTGATCAACCTTATCGACAATGCTTTCAATTATGGCTCGCAAGTTATGATTTCGGCGTCTTTGAGCGAAAATAATTTGATGATTTTGATTGATGATGATGGCCCCGGAATTCCTGAAAACGAGCGCCACAACGTGTTTAAACCGTTTTATAGAATTGACAATTCGCGCAATCTTGACAAGGCCCACAAGGCAGGAGGCGGCTCGGGGCTTGGTTTAGCAATTGCAATGGATGCGATCACAAGTCATGGTGGCAGCATGCGTCTTAGCGACAGCGCGCTTGGCGGATTGCGAGTTTTGATCTATATTCCGATTTAGCTTTGATTTATATCCCAATTTAGGGCATTTGCACACTATTTACGCAATTGTTTATAATATAACATTCGTCAAAAAATATCATGTTTGGATTTTCTTTAGCAGAGTTAATTGTGGTCTTCTTGGTTGCAATAATTTTTATCAAACCGCAAGACCTGCCACAAATCGCCCACTTCTTCGGACGCTTATATTACAAGGCTCGCCGCTTCTTCAATGAAATCAAAGCCCACCTAAAATCAATAGAAAAAGACCTCGGCCTCGACGAACTAAAACACGAATTAGACCGCGGCATTGCTGAAGAAAAACTAAAAATCGAAGGCGAAAAAAAAGAGATGACAAAAATTCTTGATATTTATGGCAACTATCACGAAGTCAATATTGACGATGTTTCGGGCGATATGAGTGAAGAAGAATTGAAGGCGGAAATTGCAAAATATAACGACATAAATTCAACGCCAAAAGCTTTGCAAGCAGATGATGCAGCAAGCGCAACAACAATAAACACGGCAACGATAAGCGCAAAATCAATCAGCACAACATCTCAAAATCCCGACAAAACCAATGACGGCGTAGATTCTCAATTGCTGCCCAAATCATAACGAAAGCCAAAAACCACGCGGCGATGCACCTCGTTCACCTTCTGGTGCTTGGCCTGATTGGCATAGGTGCGCTTGTCTGTATCATAAGAAACCTGCAAATAAAGCCTCTGTCCAATTGGATATTGCAAGCGGCTTCGAAGCTGATAATCACTGGCCTCGTCACTAAAAAACATAAAACCGCGCTGAATAAAATGCAACTTTCCCAAAATGTCAAACTCGGTGCGAAATGATGGAATCAGCGTTGTCTTCTCATCATATTCTTTCACCTGACTATGCCCAATTGCCACGTCAATTTCAAACAAATCATCAAAGAACATGCGCCCTACTCCCACCGCGCTTGTGATGTCATAATAATAACTTGAAAGCGGGTTATATTTGCTGCGATTATAAAGAACTGCATAATCTTGCGTGTCAGGAATAACAATTTTGCTCGAAATCTGAAAATCATAAAGCTCAGATGAAGGCTTGAGCTCATAAGAGTTAGCAGCTTTCTGCGAATAATCTTTCTGATATAAAAAATCGACTTCATTAATCCATTTTTTGCTACGATAAAAATGCCCAATTGACGCCACATATTGCTTCGAATTTTGATCCGATTCATATTCGCCACCAAAATTCATATATTGGCGCACGCGGTCATTGCGATAGAATCTGTCGTTGCGAGGCGCCACAACACTGGCTCTATCAGTTTTGTCATTGTCGATTGCAAAAGAGTGATCGCAAAAAAATGAAAAGAATAAAAATGTGGCGATTCGGGCTTTGCACAGACGCATGTGGCGTGTTTTTAAAGCAAATTCAAAATAAAAGCGCTAATAAAATTTCTGAAGAAAAATTTTTAGCGCCTAAATTTGAAACTATTTCTTAACTTCTTCCGAAACCGCGTCCATAGCAGGTTCTGCAGCAGCTTCAGGAGTTTTTCCAGTAGTCAAAACATCTTGTTCACCAGATGTTGCACCTTCAATTTCTTCGTTAGAAAGGTCTGGCAAAGCAACTTCTTCGTCTTTGCTTTCAAACATCCAACTTGCGTGGCTTTTAACTTGTTCAGAATATTTTACGCCAGCTACAAACGACAAGGCCGCCACAGCTGCAACAACAGCAATTTTAACTACTTTTGACATAGATTTTATAAATAAAAGTTAATAAAAACGAAGTGCAAATTAAACGTGAATTAAAATTAAATCAACATCAAAATAGGATTTTCGATATAATTTCTTAACGCTTTCAAAAATTCTGCACCAACCGCGCCGTCTACAGACCTGTGGTCTGACGACAATGTAACATTCATGATTGTTGCAATTGCGATATCGCCATCAATCACAACTGGTTTTTCAACACCTTGTCCAACCGCCAAAATACAGCTTTGCGGCGGGTTAACGATTGCGTTAAAATTATCGATACCAAACATTCCCAAATTTGAAATGCTGAAGCCACCACCTTGAAACTCTTCAGGCTGTAGCTTTCCTTCCTTCGCTTTTTTCGCCAGCTGTTTCATTTCGTTTGAAATTGCAATAATTGTTTTTTGATCAGCATTACGCACAATTGGCGTGATCAAGCCTCCATCAATTGCAACTGCAACAGAAATATCAACGTTGTTATAAAGCAAAATAGCGTCTTCGCTCCAAGAGCTGTTTGCTGCCGGAACTTTTTTCAAAGCCATTGCAACTGCTTTAATCACCAAATCATTCACCGAAATTTTATAGCTTTCACCAGCGCCTTCAGCCGCGTTGTTCAAGGTTTTGCGCAGATCAAGCAATTTGTCAATTTGCAAATCGCAAGAAAGATAAAAATGCGGAACTGTTTGCTTCGATTCAAGCAATCTCTTGGCAATAACTTTGCGCACATTGTTGTTTTTGATCGCACTAAATTCTTGCGGATTACGTCTAACAGCGCCGCCACGAGCACCGCCACTATTTACAAGCGCCAAAATATCATCTTTGATGATGCGCCCTTTAGGCCCGCTGCCACTGGCCTGCGCCAATGACACATTATTTTCTTTCGCAATTCTTTTTGCAAGTGGACTTGCTTTCAAGCCTTGCGAATCATGCGCTGACGCCACATCCACAACACCACGAGAAACCGCAACATTTTGCACCTCAGAAACAACCTCAGGCTGCGCAGCCTTAACTGGCGCGGCCGCAGCAGGAGCCGCAGATTTCACCGCATAGCCATCAAGCGATTTTTTATCCTCACCATCTTCAAGCAACAACGCAATCAAACTGTTCACAGCCACGTTTTCCGTGCCTGCAGCCACCATAATTTTTCCAAGCACACCTTCATCAACCGCTTCAACTTCCATGGTTGCTTTGTCAGTTTCAATTTCGGCAATCACCTCGCCGGCTTTGATTTTGTCACCTTCTTTTTTCAACCATTTCGCAAGATTGCCTTCCTTCATGGTTGGAGAAAGCGCTGGCATTAAAATTTCAATTGGCATATTCGTAAAATTTGATTTTATATTTTTTTTGACTTTAAGAGTTTTTTAATTTTTTGCAAGTTATTGATTCTTAAACGCATCACGCATTGCCTCGCCAACAAAAATCAGCAAAGTCAAAATCGAAGCAACCACCACAAAGCCGCTTAAACCAAGCCAGTAAGCGTTTATATTATTTTTGCCCTGCGCCAACAATTCGCCAAGAGAAGGTGATTCTACGGGCATGCCAAGGCCGATAAAATCGAGCGAGGTGAGGGTGATAATCGAACCACTCAACAAAAATGGCAAATTAGAAATTATCACCGGCACCGAATTTGGCAAAATGTGACGAAAGATAATGCGCGAATCGCTTGCGCCCAAAGCCCTTGCCGCCATCACAAAATCAAAATTTTTGATGCGCAAAAATTCGGCGCGAATATAAGACGAAAGCGAAATCCAACTAAAAAGCAGCAGCAAAAACAACAGCGTGAAGAAGCTTGGCTCAATGATCGACGACATTGTGATCAGCAAAAAAAGCAACGGAAAAGACGACCAAATTTCAACAAAACGCTGCACAAAAATATCGACGCGCCCGCCAAAATAGCCTTGCACCGCGCCAATCACAATTGCCAAAACCAAACTTGCCGCCGTCAACATCAACCCAAAAATCAGCGAGATTCTGATGCCATACAAAATGCGCGCCAAAACATCGCGGCCATTATCATCGGTGCCCAAAAGGTTGTCAAACGTTGGGCGCGAAGGTGCCGGAGCATTGATGTTATAATTAATCGTGTCGTAAGAAAATTTTATCGGCGGCCAAATCACAGTGCCATTTTGATTTTTGATCATCTGCAAAACCGCTTGGTCCCTATAATCAACCTCACTTTCAAAAACGCCGCCAAGTTCTTTTTCAGAAATTGTTTGAACTATAGGAAAATAGAAATTGCCGCGAAGGCTGATGAATATTGGCTTGTCGTTAGCGATAAGCTCTACAAAAAGTGTCAGAAAAAAAACGACCGCAAAAATCAAAAATGAATAATACCCTCTTTTATTTTGCTTAAATTTTGCAAACCAATTTTGTGACATTTGGTATGTTGTGATTTTGTGGTTTTGTGATTTTTTTGGTGTTAAAACTCAAAGCTTAAAACAGTGCCTTTAAAATAAACGCAGCGCACATTTAAAAATTTTAAATTTGTGCGGGCAAGAGCCAAATGGCGCCTGCCCGCAAACAAATCTAATCTTCCATAATCATTTCTTGCACCGCTGGTTTTCTGTCTTTGTTGGCAGTTGCACGATATTGCGCCGTCAACAAACCAGTACCCGCAGGGATCAAACGACCCACGATGATGTTTTCTTTCAAGCCCTTCAAATTGTCAAACTTGCCTTGAACCGAAGAATCAGTAAGCACGCGCGTAGTTTCTTGGAACGATGCCGCAGAAATAAACGACTTAGTTTGCAATGACGCTTTCGTGATACCAAGCAACACAGGCTTAGACTGTGCTGGCTTCAAGTTCTCAGCCATAATTTTAACATTTGCCGCTTCAAAAATATCGCGGTCAACAATTTCGCCACTCAAGAACGTAGTGTCGCCAGAGTCAACAACCTCAACACGTTTCATCATCATGCCGATGATAACTTCGATATGTTTGTCGTCAATTTTCACACCTTGCATACGATAAACTTTTTGCACTTCATTCACCATATAGTTGGCAAATGCTTGCATGCCTAGGATGCGCAGGATGTCGTGTGGCACTGGATTTCCATCCACCAACACATCGCCTCTTTTCACAAAATCACCTTCACCAATGAACAAATGCTTGTTTTTAGAAACTGCATATTCAACTGGCTCGCGTGAAGCATCTTCTGGCTGCACGATAATTCTGCGCTTAGTTTTATAATCTTTGCCAAACACAATGCGTCCATCAATTTCAGTGATGATTGAAGCATTTTTCGGTTTACGTGCTTCAAACAATTCAGCAACTCGTGGAAGACCACCAGTGATGTCGCGCGTTTTCGAAGATTCTTTTGGAACTCTCGCAATAATATCGCCCGCTTTCACCTCATCACCGTTTGAAACGCTGATGATCGTGTTCACAGAAAGCAAATATTCTTTTTCGCCAATCGTCAAACGTGGCTTCAAATCTTGTTTGCTATATTGCTTCCAATCCATAACAATCTTGCTTGAAACGCCCGAAGCTTCGTCAATTTTTTCACGAAGTGAAATGCTTTCAGTCAAATCGTTATATTTGATTTCGCCGTCAAGTTCTGCAACAACTGGAATGTTATAAGGATCCCATTCAGCCAAATGCATAGCCTTTTTCACCAACGCACCAGACTTGTGAAGCACAGTTGCGCCATAAGGCAATTTATAGCTGTGAATTTCAGTTTGGTCAGATGGATCAAGCAAAGTGATTTCAAAGTTGCGGCCAATAACCACAATTTTTCCTTCGCGATTGACCAACGTGCCTTTGCTGCTATATTTCAAAACCGCATCCGAAATTGCAGAAATCGAAGATTGATCCGCCCCTCTTTGCGCCGCACCACCAATGTGGAATGTACGCATTGTAAGCTGCGTTCCCGGCTCACCAATTGATTGCGCTGCAATAACGCCCACAGCCTCACCAATGCTGACGATGTCGCCATTTGAAAGATCACGGCCATAACATTTTACGCAAACGCCTTCTTTAGCTTTGCAAGTCAGAACCGAGCGAGTTTTCATTGACTTGATTCCGGCTTTGTTGATGACTTCTGCAATAGTTTCATCAATCATTTCGCCAGCTTTCGCCACAACAATTTTGCCCGATTTCACATCTTCAAGTGGAACACGTCCCAAAACTTGTTCTGCCAAAGACACAACCGTGCGACCATCATCCAAAACTGGCTCAATAATCAAGCCTTCTGTAGTGCCGCAATCTTCTTCAGTGACAATGCAATCTTGAGAAACGTCAACCAATCTTCTAGTCAAATAACCAGAGTTCGCTGTTTTCAAGGCTGTATCGGCCAAACCTTTTCTGGCACCGTGGGCTGAAATGAAATATTCAGTCACGCTCAAGCCTTCTTTAAAGTTGGCAACGATTGGAGTTTCGATAATTTCGCCTGACGGTTTTGCCATCAAACCACGCATACCAGCAACCTGCTTGATTTGCGTTTCAGAACCTCTGGCACCAGAATCTGCCATCATATAAATCGAGTTCGCTTCTTTTGGCGAGTTATAGCTTGAAATCATCGCCATCATTTCTTTCGAAGTTTTGTCGGTGCAATGAGTCCATTCGTCAATAACTTTGTTATAACGCTCACCAGCAGTGATCAAGCCATCGCGATATTGCTGCTCAAGTTTTTTCACTTTCGTGAATGAATCAGAAACGTTTTTCTGTTTAGTTGGCGGGATGATCATGTCATCTTTGCCAATTGAAATGCCGGCGTAGCAAGCGTTCTTGAAACCAAGAGCCATCACGCGATCGCAGAACATAACCGTTTCTTTTTGGCCGCAATTACGATAAACCGTGTCAATCAAGCTTGTAACAGCTTTTTTGGTCATCATTTTGTTGGCAATCGAAAAATCAACTTTCATCATTTCTGGCAAGGCGTTATAAAGCGCAACGCGTCCCGCAGTGGTTTCAACTTTATGGAAAGTTTTTTCGCCATCTTTGTTTTTGATCACAAAGCGATAAAGAATTTTGTCGTGAATTGAAATTGCCTTGATGTTCAAAGCATGTCCCATTTCATAATCATCCGCAATTGGACGCGATTTTTGTTGATCAAAATCTTTTGACGCCATTGTCAAATAATATAAGCCCAAAATAATATCTTGTGAAGGCACGATAATTGGCTTACCGTTTGCAGGACTGAGGATGTTGTTTGTAGACATCATCAACACGCGGCACTCAACTTGTGCTTCAATAGAAAGTGGAACGTGAACAGCCATTTGGTCACCGTCAAAGTCGGCGTTGAAAGCGGCGCAAACAAGCGGGTGAAGCTGAATCGCTTTGCCTTCTGTAAGCACAGGTTCAAATGCTTGAATACCAAGTCTGTGAAGCGTTGGAGCGCGGTTTAGAAGCACTGGATGCTCTTTGATAACTTCGTCAAGAATATCCCAAACTTCTGGACGCTCAGCTTCAACCATTTTTTTCGAAATTTTGATCGAGGCTGATTTGCCATAAAGTTCAAGCTTAGAATAAATGAAAGGCTTGAACAATTCGAGCGCCATTTTCTTTGGCAAGCCGCATTGGTGCAGCTTCAATTCAGGACCAACAACGATCACCGAACGGCCAGAATAATCGACACGTTTTCCAAGCAAGTTTTGACGGAAACGTCCTTGCTTACCTTTCAACATATCGCTCAAAGACTTGAACGGTTTTTTGTTCGAATTTTTTACAATAGCACCCGAGCGGCCGTTGTCTAGCAAGGCGTCAACCGACTCTTGCAACATGCGCTTCTCGTTTTTGATGATGATATCTGGAGCCGAAAGTTCAATCAAACGCTTCAAACGGTTGTTACGGTTGATCACGCGACGATAAAGCTCGTTCAAATCTGAAGTAGCAAAGCGGCCTCCATCAAGCATCACCAATGGGCGGATGTCAGGCGGAATCACTGGAAGCACGTTCATCACCATCCACTCAGCTTTGTTGTCTGATTCAAGAAATTGTTCAACCAATTTCAATCTTTTGATGATTTTTTCTTTTTTCAATTCAGAAACTTGAGTTGCAAGATCTTCGCGAAGCTCTTTTTTCAAGGCCGCAAGATCCATTTTTTGCAACAATTTTTGCACGGCTTCAGCACCCATTTCAGCAACGAAGCTGCCAATTCCGTGCTCTTCTTGCGATTTTTGATATTCATCTTCGCTCAAAATTGCACCTTCTTTCATTGGCGACATCAAGCCGTCAGTAACGATATAATTTTCGAAATAAATAACTTTTTCGATTGATTTCAATGTCACACCAAGAAGCGTGCTGATGCGCGATGGCAATGATTTCAAGAACCAAATGTGAACAATTGGCGCTGCAAGTTCAATGTGACCCATTCTTTCACGACGCACTTTTGAAGAAGTAACTTCAACGCCGCATTTTTCGCAAACAATGCCTTTATATTTGATGCGTTTATATTTGCCGCACAAGCATTCATAATCTTTGATTGGACCAAAAATTCTGGCGCAAAACAAACCGTCTCTTTCAGGTTTGAAGGTGCGATAGTTGATGGTTTCTGGCTTCAAAACTTCACCAAAAGACCAAGATCTGATTTTTTCTGGGCTGGCAATGTTGATTTTGATTGCGTTAAAATCCAATAAATCAACTGCGCTGTTAGAGTTTAAGCTTAATAGACCGTGTGAAGAAGTTCCTGCTAATGACATATTTTTTTATTTTTTTTTAAAATCGTAGAGGCGCGCCGCGCACGCCCAAATCACAGATTTTGAGGGGCGCGCCCTTGAGCCACGCCCCTCTATATACTATTTCTCAACCAATTCGATGTTCAAGCCCAAAGAGCGAACCTCTTTGATCATAACATTAAACGATTCTGGAATACCGCAATTGAAATTCTGATTTCCTTGGATGATAGATTCATAAATTTTGATTCTACCAACAACGTCATCAGATTTAACTGTGAGCATTTCTTGCAATGTGTATGCAGCGCCGTAGGCTTGAAGTGCCCAGCATTCCATTTCACCAAATCTTTGACCACCAAAGTGCGATTTACCGCCAAGTGGCTGTTGCGTAATCAAGCTGTATGGTCCAATTGAACGCGCGTGAATCTTATCATCAACCAAGTGATGCAGTTTCAGCATGTAGATATAGCCAACAGTGATTTTACGATCAAATTGTTCTCCAGTTTTGCCGTCAGACAAGTTGATTTGACCAGAACTATCAAGGCCTGCCACGTTTAGAAGGTCAGTGATATATTGCTCTTTGATGCCGTCAAAAATGCCT
>CAYPUN010000046.1:0-2954 GCA_964413985.1 uncultured Rickettsia sp.
CTGGGCAGTGAGGCACGCGGTTTGTGGCTCCGCGTGTGATTTGCAAATAAAGCGAACCACTTTCCATATTGTTTTTCTTAAAAAGCTCAAGCGCAGTTTTTGTAAGCTCGAGAGCAGAAAAATCGTGTTTAATTTTCACCTCATCGAGGCTGCGCATCAATCTTGCCATATGAGGCTCGTCATCGATTAACTTTCCTTGCGAAAAAAGTATTACCTCGTAAACTCCATCAGCAAATTGGAAACCACGGTCTTCAATGTGGACAAAAGCTTTGTCGTGTTCGATAAATTGTCCGTTGAGAAAACTGATGCGAGTAGTCATTTTTTTAAAAAAATTAAGATGAAAAATAAAATTATTATCATTGGTGCCGGCGCTTGGGGCACGGCTCTAGCAAGTTTGTTAGCGCAAAATAATGGCGCAAATTTTGATGTTTGTTTAATTGCCAACAAGCAAGAAATTGCTGATGAAATTAATCAAAGCAAAACCAACCATAAATTTTTACCAAATATTAATTTATCTTACAATCTAAAATCTTCACAAAAGCTTGAAGATGAAGCTTTGCAGGCTGATTATATTTTTGTGGTGACGCCATCAAATGCTACGCTTGATTTGCTGAAAAAAATTGCAACGCTAAAAATAAAAGAAAATTGCGGCTTGGTTGTGTGCTCCAAAGGCCTTGATAGCGCAAGCTTGAAGTTCTTTCACCAAATTGTTGAAGAATTTTTGCCGCAAAAAAATTATGCAATTTTGTCTGGTCCAAATTTTGCTGCTGAAGTTGCAAATGGCGTGCCAACCATCACCACCATTGCTTCGAAGAACAAAAACTTTGCCGCAGAAATTGTAAAATTATTAGAAAATAAAAATTTTAAAGCCGAAATTTCTGAAAATGTTTTGGCGGCAGAAATTTGTGGCATCGTGAAAAACGTTATGGCCATTGGTTGCGGCATTGTTGACGAGTTGGCGCTTGGACAAAATGCCAAGGCGGCCCTTGTGATGCAAGGTGTTGGCGAAATTGAAGCTTTGTGCCAAAAATTTGGCTATCCATCCGCAATCAACAACAGCGCCGGTTTTGGCGATATTTTTCTCACCTGCGCCTCAACAAAATCGCGCAACAATTCGCTTGGAGCCTTGATTGTCAAGGGTGAAGCGCCAGAAAAATTGTTGAATCAAGGAAAAACTTATGAAGGAGCAATTGGCGCCAAGGCAATAAACAAGCTGGCGCGCGAGTTTTCGCTGAAGCTTCCTTTGTGCAGCGCGATTGATGAAATTTTGCAGAATAATTTTTCTGCCGCGCAAATTAAGGAAAAGTTGGTGTTGGCGATCTTGAGCTAGAAGAACCAAGCGCTGAAGCCTTTGTGGACTGCGCCTTAGAAGACACAACTTCTTCATATTCTGGCAATTCAAAACTCTCACGCCCCACACTCATCACTTCTTTTTTTGACGAAAGATTAACAATTTGACCGCTCAAATATAAATTTGCTTTAGATATATGGCTGTAAGATCCATCATATGGCGCACCAACTATTCTTTCAAATTCCATATAAATTTTATGCAGATCTTCATCATCAATTGTGAAAGGATTCGCATCATCAACATTAAGTATAATTAAATCGCATTGGCACCGCGGTGGCGCGTCATTTGCAATCTTAAAATCTCTGCCATTTGTGCGCGCAACAATCACCAATTCTGGCTTATCTGGCAAATGCAAAACTTCACTAAAATGACCAAATTGCCCTTCTGGCATTTGCGCTAAAATTTGATTGATTTCAGCGATAAATTTGCGCAGATCAAGGCGCCCTGCAAGAGGCCCCTTGCCAAAATTAACATAGCTTTCTTCAAGGCGATCCAGCTCGTCATTTGCGGCATTTTGCAGCATTTTGTCCTGCTTCAAATCTTTTCCAACTTTAGATTTGAGTTCGGCAAATGCTAACCGCGACTTAAGGTCATTTGATCGCGGCAAAGTTCTTTGGAATTTATCAATATCTTCAAGGGTTATTTCTTGATCAGGAACGCCGTTCTTATCGTTAGTAGCCTTGATTCTTTTTTTGCAAAAATCAAGAACCCTGTCATCAATTTCAACTAAAGCACTAATAAAATCCTCATATTCTCTAGTAAAACTTGAATGCATAAAGCGATTTCTTTTTGATCGCGGCAAAAACAATGCGCGAGACTTGATATCACCAGATTCATCACCGCAGGTGAGCATAAAACCTCCGCCGCCACTAAAAGCCATTGTGGCGATTTTTTCTTTTGCAAAATATTCAAAAACTTTAAAATCCTCTTCACTCGCCCTTTGAAAAAGATGATTTGTAACACAAAAAATAACCTTTAGACGAACCACCTTTAAAATGGCTATTTTTAAATTATCTTGCGGATCTTGCTTGGTCAAAAAACTTATTTTTTTCGATATTTGCTTCAAGATATTTTGATATTTTTCATATTTATCAGTTTGAGATTCCACGACTTCGCCAAGAATTGACTGCATCAATGATTCGGTGTCGTGAATTGAGGAAAAATTCATAACACCTCCGCGATGCTTGAATTTGAGGCTTTGATCTGGCCGCACAAAAACTGCGCGCTCTTTGGTTTGCGCTTCAGATTTATAATTTGCACTTAAATCAAATCCAAGACACTCATAAAACAAAGAGGTTGTAACATGACTTGGATAATTTTCATTAAGCAGCAAATCATTAACCAAACTATCCGCATCAAAACCACTAAAAAGCCATTCTTCAAAAATTAACGGATTTTCATCTTTGGCAATTTCAACAAAAATTTTGTATAATTTTTTTCTCACCTGCGGACATTTGTTGATAGAAAACATTGTCACCGCATCAACTCTGATGGCCTCAAAGCCATATTCTTCAACATATTTTTTAATGCGAGGTCGCCAATATTTTTCAACTATTTCGTCACCATATTTTTGATAATCAAATTCAACAACATCAAGAAATTG
>CAYPUN010000046.1:3054-10350 GCA_964413985.1 uncultured Rickettsia sp.
GCCTTATAATATCAATATACACAGCATTTTAATTTTTCAAACAAATCATGAATAATTCAATTTTAATTATCGATTTTGGCAGTCAGGTTACACAACTTATTGCACGCAGAATTCGTGAAATGCATGTTTTTTCAGAAGTAAAAAATCCAGATATCACCATCGATGAGATCAAGAAAATCAACCCTCGCGGCATTATTCTTTCTGGCGGACCTTGCGCAGTTTATGAAAAAAATGCACCAACAATTGACAAAAAAATCTTCTCACTTGGCACACCAATTTTGGGAATTTGTTATGGCCAACAGCTTACATGCCACTTGCTTGGCGGCAAAGTTGGAAAAGCGCGCGATCGCGAATTTGGCAAAGCTTTTATCGAAATTGTTGAAGATTCTCCGCTGTTTAAAAACATTGGAAAAAAGGGCGCAAAGCGCTTGAGCCAAGTGTGGATGAGCCATGGCGACAAAGTTGAAAAAATTCCTGCGGGCTTCAAAGCCATTGCCAAATCAACAAACGCGCCATTTGCGGCCAGCTCTGATGAAAAGCGCAAAATTTATGGAGTGCAGTTTCACCCAGAAGTGGTGCACTCTGTTGACGGTGCAACAATGCTAAAAAATTTCGTAATTTCTATCGCCAAATGCCAACCAGATTGGAATATGGGCGATTTCAAAAAAGAAGAAATTGCCGTAATCAAAAAAATTGTTGGCAAAAAACAAGTGATTTGCGGACTCAGCGGAGGCGTTGATTCATCTGTGGTGGCGGCACTTATCAATTGCGCAATTGGCAAGCAACTCACTTGCATTTTTGTCAATCATGGCTTGCTGCGCCAAGGCGAAGCGGAAGAGGTGAAAAAACTTTTCGCCAAAAATTTCAAAATAAATTTGGTTTATGTTGACGCAAGCAAGCTTTTCCTTTCTAAGCTTGCGGGAGTTTCTGATCCTGAAAAAAAACGCAAAATTATTGGCAAAACTTTTATTGAAGTTTTTGATAAAGAATCGGCCAAAATTAAAGATGCTGAATTTTTGGCGCAAGGCACTTTATACCCCGATGTTATTGAGTCTATGCATCCAAACAAAGGCACTAGTCAAACCATAAAATCGCATCACAATGTTGGTGGATTGCCAAAAAAGATGAAGCTAAAATTGCTTGAACCAGTTAGAACTTTGTTTAAAGATGAAGTGCGCGAACTAGGCCGCGAGCTTGGCTTGCCTGAGTCGGTGGTTGGTCGCCATCCTTTTCCGGGGCCGGGTCTGGCAATTAGAATTATTGGCGCAATCACTGAAGAAAAAATCAAAACTTTGCAACAAGCCGATGCAATTTATATTGAAGAAATTCGAAAAGCTGGTCTCTACAACAAGATCTGGCAAGCCTTCAGCGTGTTGCTTCCTGTCAAAACCGTTGGCGTGATGGGCGATGGCCGCACTTATGAAAACGTGCTAGCCTTACGCGCTGTAACATCAATTGATGGTATGACTGCCGATGTTTATCGCTTCGATCCCGAATTTTTATGCAACGTTACAACGCGCATAATCAATGAAGTTGGCGGCATCAACAGAGTGGTTTATGACTACACCTCTAAGCCACCAGGAACAATTGAGTGGGAATAAAATGAAAAAAACTGCCTCACTAAAAAAAGCAAAACGCCTAAAAAAATCTTCGCAAAAATGGCTGTTGCGTCAAATCAACGACCCATTTGTGAAGAAGGCAAAAGACGCTGGATATAGATCTCGCGCGGCTTTCAAGCTTGTTGAAATTGACGAAAAATTTAAAATTCTCAAGAAGGGAAAAATTGTTGTTGATCTTGGCGCAGCCCCCGGAGGCTGGAGCCAAGTGGCTGCAGCCAAAGTTGGCGAAGGCAATGTTGTTGCAATCGATCTGCTTGCAATGCCGCCAATTGCAGGCGTAACTTTCATGCAGCAAGATTTTTTAAGCGATGATGCGCCACAAAAAATTATCGATTTATTAACCAGCTCAACGCGCCATTCACGCTGCGATGTTGTGCTTTCTGATATGGCTGCAAACACTACGGGCGACGCTTCTCTCGACCATTTGCGCATCATCACGCTTCTTGAAGATGCGCTGGTTTTGTCGCAAAAAATCCTCAAAACTGGCGGCTGTTTTGTTGGCAAACTTTTTCAAGGTGGAAATTCCAACGAGTTGATAAAAATTTTGCGCGGCAATTTTACGCAGGTGAAATATTTTAAACCTGATTCTTCGCGCAAAGGGTCGTCTGAGGTTTATCTTGTGGCTCTAGGGTTTAAAGATTCTTCAAATTGATACATCCCCAAAAAATTTCCACAAAAAAAGCGGGCTCTTTTTTAAAAAGGCCCGCCTTCTTTATAAAACCAAAAATCTAGTTTTTCTTATCGTCCTTCACTTCTTCATATTCAGCATCGACAACTTTTTCTTTTTTGTCGTCAGCACCAGAAGCAGAAGAATCGCCAGCACCAGCACCAGCAGTTGAATCTCCACCCGAAGTCGCGCCAGAAGCGCCACCAGCAGCATTCATTGCTTCGCCGATTTTCATCATTGCTTGCATCAAACTATCAGTTGCAGCCTTCAATTCTGCGGCAGAAGCCTCAGCTTTTGCAACAACATCTTTAGTTTTTTGCACTTCTTTTTCGATTTCACTTTTCACTTCTGCAGAAATTTTATCGCCAAATTCTTTAAGATTTTTTTCGGCTTCATAAACCGCAGAGTCAGCATGATTTTTTGCTTCAACCAATTCTTTACGCGCTTTGTCGGCGCTGGCATTGGCTTCAGCATCTTTCACCATTTTTTGAATTTCGGCTTCTGACAAACCACCAGAAGATTGAATACGAATTTGCTGCTCTTTGTTTGTCGCTTTATCTTTTGCCGAAACTTTCACCACACCGTTGGCGTCAATGTCGAAAATCACTTCGATTTGAGGCATGCCACGACGAGCAGGTGGAATTCCTTCCAAGTTAAATTCACCAAGCATTTTGTTGTGCACTGCAATATCGCGCTCACCTTGGAAAACCTTGATTGTCACCGCAGTTTGATTATCAGCTGCAGTAGAAAACACTTGGCTTTTGTTGGTTGGAATCGTGGTGTTGCGATCGATCAAGCGAGTAAATACGCCGCCCGCAGTTTCGATACCAAGCGAAAGTGGAGTCACGTCAAGCAACAAAACATCTTTCACGTCACCTTGCAAAACCGCGCCCTGTATGGCTGCGCCAATTGCAACAACTTCATCTGGGTTCACACCTTTGTTTGGTTCTTTGCCAAAAAGTTTTTTTACAACCTCAATCACTTTTGGCATGCGTGTCATACCACCAACAAGGATAACCTCGTCAATGTCAGCAGCCTTCAAACCCGCGTCTTGCAAAGCGTTTTCGCATGGCTTGATTGTTTTTTGTACTAAATCGTCAACCAACTGCTCAAGTTTGGCGCGAGAAAGTTTCACATTAAGATGCTTAGGGCCACTTGCATCCGCAGTTATATAAGGCAAGTTGATTTCAGTTTCCATCAAACTTGAAAGCTCAATTTTAGCCTTTTCAGCCGCTTCTTTCAAGCGTTGAAGCGCCAACGGATCTTTTTGTAAATCAACCGAATTGGTCTTTTTGAATTCTTCGTTGAGATATTCTAAAATGCGCATGTCAAAATCTTCGCCACCAAGGAAAGTGTCGCCATTGGTTGCCTTAACTTCAAACACGCCGTCGCCAATTTCAAGCACAGACACGTCAAATGTGCCACCACCCAAATCGTAAACTACAATTTTTTGCGCAGTTTTTTTATCCATACCATAAGCAAGCGCTGCAGCCGTAGGTTCGTTGATGATACGAAGAACATCTAAGCCAGCAATTTTTCCCGCGTCTTTTGTTGCTTGGCGCTGCGAATCGTTAAAATAAGCTGGCACAGTGATCACCGCTTTTTCAACTTTTTCGCCCAAATAACTTTCTGCCGTTTCTTTCATTTTCATCAAAGTGAAAGCAGAAATTTGGCTTGGCGAATATTTTTCACCCTTCACATCAACCCAAGCGTCGCCGCTGCCAGAAGCCACAATTTTGTAAGGCACAAGAGTTTTATCTTTTTCAGTAAGCGGATCATCATAACGACGTCCAATCAAGCGCTTGATACCAAAAATTGTATTTTGCGGATTTGTTACAGCCTGACGCTTTGCCGAAGCACCAACCGCTCTTTCACCATTGGCCAAGAAGCCAACAATTGACGGAGTTGTGCGCGCACCTTCCGAATTTTCAATCACCTTCACATTTCCACCTTCCATAATTGCAACGCACGAATTCGTGGTTCCAAGGTCAATTCCAATTACTTTTGACATATTTAATTATTTTGATTTTTATTGCACAGACGATGTGTTCTCGCCTTTCTTAACAACTTGTCTATTATTTAATAATTGCCCCTAAAAATTACAAGGGCACTTCTAAAAAGAAATTGCTTTTTTGTTCGCAAGAACATCATGCACCCTTATAAAATCAACGCCGCGGCTTGCCAAATATTTTGAAATTTCCAAAGTTTTTTGCGCCCGATCTTGGTTTTTTTCACCAATTTCATCTAAGAAACTTTTTTTTGAATGGCCAATATAGATAGGCAAATCAAGCACTTTGAAGTCATCAATATTTTTTAAAATTGTAATTGATTGCGCTGCGTCTTTGCTAAATCCAATTCCTGCATCAAAAATTAATTGCTCTTTTTTTATGCCATTTGCGGTTAAAATTTTAATTTTTTCGCGGGCCCATTTTATAATTTCGTCAACAACATTTAAGTTTTTGTTGATGATGATGTCAGGATTGGCGGGCACTGACAGGCTGTGCATAAAAACTGCAAGCACGTTGTTTTTGGCAATCAATTCCATCATTTTTACATCACTCAAGCCACTGACATCATTGATAATATCAACGCCAAACGCCACAGCTTTTGCAGCGGTTTCATAATATCTGGTGTCAATGCTGACAAGCTTCCCAGCCACTTTTGTTTCTTTGACAATTTCTGGCAAAATATCTTTGAGCCGTGCCCATTCTTCTTGAGGCGTGATTGGCTGCGCGTTAGGGCGCGTTGATTCTGCGCCAATATCAATCACATCCGCACCTTCAGCAATCAGCCTACGAACCTGCAAAATTGAGGCTTGCAGCGAATTATATTTTCCGCCATCGGAAAATGAATCGGGCGTTATGTTGAGAATTGCAACGATTTTCGTGGCCACAAAAAAATCTCCTTTTGTTAATTGACTTCAATTGCAACATGTTAATGATTCCATTTTTACAATAAATCAGAAAATGCAAACAATTTCACTTTTTAAAATTTTTACAACTTTTTTGAAATTTGGCTTTTTGGCTTGGGGTGGCCCGATGGCACAGCTGGCAATGATCCGCGAAGAGCTGGTTGAAAAACATGGCTGGATTTCAGGCGACAAATTTAAAAAATCCGTTGCAATTTATCAACTTCTGCCAGGCCCCGAAGCGCACGAAATGTGCGTTCACATTGGCACAATGAAAGGCGGCAGAATTGGCGGACTCATCGCCGGCCTTGCCTTCATGACACCAGGATTTCTGCTGATGCTGGCCTTTGCCAACCTCTATCAACATTTTGGCAAAGAGCGTTTATTTCCGTTGTTTTTGTTCACCACGCCAATCATCACTGCCTTGATTGTTCGCGCCGTGCATCGCCTTGGAAGCCACGCCATCACTGGCTATAGAAGCTTCGTGCCACTGATTGGCTCGATAATTTTAACCTCCCTCAACATTCATTTTACAATCGTTTTTGTTATCGCTGCTTTGTGGGAAACTTTGTGGATCAAGCGCAAGAAAAAGCTGGCAATTGGCTTGTGCATTGGCTTGGCGACAATAGCAATTTTTGCGCAACAAAATTTTTTCGCGCAAAAACATTTCGAATTTTTTCCAAACAAAAGCGCTTCAACTTCAATTTTTTTAACTGGATTAAAAGGTGGCATGCTATCTTTTGGTGGCGCCTACACAGCAATACCAGTGGTTCATGATGATATGGTTGACAAATATCCAAGCATTTCTCACGAAACTTTTTTAGATTCTTTAGCAATTGGCAGCATAATTCCATCGCCTTTAGTAATTTTTGCCACCTTCCTTGGATATATAGCTGGCGGCCTTCCAAGCGCCATCTTAATCACCATCGGCATCTTCCTCCCCGCCTTTTTATTTTCAATGACTGGCTTCGAATTGATGGAAAAATTGGTCGAGAACAAAACGCTGCACTCAATATTGGAGGGCATCTCCGTGGCTGTGATCGGACTTTTGGTTGTCACCGCTTTCCATATTTTTGTCAACACCATAAACACCAACGCCTCGGTGATAGCCTTCGCTCTAGGGTTGGCGCTGTTTTATAAGGTGAAGAAAAATTGGATCGCGCCCGTGGCAATCATTGGCGCGGCACTGCTTGGAGCCTTAGTTTAGATCTCGGTTTAAACCTTGGTTTAGGCTATTTCTTCACCACCCGACCTCGCTCAATTTGAATTTCATCCATCAGCTCAAGCTGCACCAGCGCAATGTTGACAAGCCTTGCGGGGATTGCTGTTGTGGCAATAACATCTTCAATTGTCATGGCGATATAGCCAATTTTTTGCAAAATTTCGCCGCGCGCTTTTTTGATGTCGGCCTCGCTTGGCATTTTTGGCGCAGGAGCGATGAACTCAGGCGCATCGGGCTCTTCAAACATTCCGGCCTCGCTAAATCTGGCGCGCAAAATTGGAATTTCGCGCAAAATTCTTGCGGCACTTTGAGTGAAAATTGCACCATCTTCAAGCAGGCCGTTAGAGCCGTGGCAGCGCGGATCTGCGGGGAAACCGGGAACCGCAAAAACCTCGCGGCCCTGCTCCAAAGCAAATCTTGCCGTGGCAAGGCTGCCTGATTGCATCCCCGCCTCCACCACCAAAACCGCATAAGACATTCCCGAAATTATACGATTGCGCTGAATAAAATTTCCACCCTTTGGCGGCCCGCCAAATGGCTGCTCCGACACTATCACGCCCTGCTCGCCAATTTGCTTATAAAGCGCAGAATTTTCCATTGGATAAACAACATCGATGCCACCCGCAATCACGGACACAGTGCCTGTTTTCAACGATCCGCGATGTGCCGAAGTGTCAACGCCCTTGGCCAATCCCGACACCACAATCACCTCATTTTGGCCCAAATCTGTGGCCACTTTTTGCGCAAATCCACAGGCGTGAAACGTGGCGTTGCGCGGCCCTACAATGCCTATCATATCACCGTTGAGCAAACTTTTTTTGCCAAGAATTGTCAAAACTGGCGCTGGGTCATATATCTCGCGAAGCAATCTGGGATAGGC
>CAYPUN010000047.1:0-4110 GCA_964413985.1 uncultured Rickettsia sp.
CCCCGCTTAGCTTTTTTTAAGCCGACGAGGCTTAAAAAAAGGTTGCCGTAGGGGCATAGTGGTCTAGCCTTAGCGCAAAATCTCAAAACAAAGTAATTCCACCCAAACCAAAAAAAACATGAAAAAAGAAAAACATAAAGAAAAAAAATCCGGCTTAACCGCAAGAACCATGGGCTTCTTCATGATTTTTGGCTCAATTTTTTTATTTTTATTTGTAGTCGCCGGCTTCATATTTTTCAAAAAAAACTCGGACAATCTTCCTGATTATGAGCAATTGAAAGATTATTCGCCAATCATCACAACCCGTCTTTATGCTGCCGACGGCAGTTTGATCACAGAATATTCGAAAGAAAAAAGAATTTTTGTGCCTTTTGATTTGATTCCAAAGCATTTGAGCAACGCGTTTATTTCGGCGGAAGATTCGAATTTTTATAAAAATTCGGGCATTGATTTTGTGGCGATTTTTCGCGCTTCGATCAACAATGCGCTTGCGGTGGTGAAGGGCGATGAAAGCCTTGGAGGCGCTTCTACAATCACGCAGCAAGTGGTTAAAAACTTTTTGCTCACCAAAGAAAGAACTTTGCAAAGAAAAGTGAAAGAAGCGATTTTGGCTTATCGTATGACGAAAGCTTTTTCGAAAGATAAAATTTTAGAATTATATTTGAACCAAATTTATCTTGGCTCTGGAGCCTATGGCGTTGCGGCTGCGGCGCAGGTTTATTTTGATAAATCGATTGATGAATTGACAATTGAAGAAGATGCGTTGCTGGCAACATTGCCAAAAGCGCCGTCAAAATTGGATCCGCGCAAAAATATTGAGAAGGCGAAGGTGCGTCGTGACTGGGTTATTGACCGCATGGTTGAAGAAGGTTATATCACTAAAGAAGAGGCGACGGCGGCAAAAGAAAAGCCGATCACTTTAAAAATTCGCAAAGATGACGATGAAGATATTGCGCGCGCTAACTTTTTTGCGGATAGTGTGAAGAAAGAATTGACGCAGCTTTATGGCTCGGACAATGTTTTTGAAAGTGGCATTGTGGTGCGCACTACGCTTGATTCGCGCTTACAAAAAATTGCTTCGAAAGCGTTTAATGATGGGATTGAAGAATATGACCAGAAGCATGGCTATCGCGGCGCGCTCAAAAAAATTGACATTGCTGGCGTTTGGCAAGACGATCTCAAAAAATTTGAGATTAAAAAACTTTATAAAGAAGGCTGGGAGAAGGCTGTGGTGTTGTCTTTGACAGCAGACGTGGCAACAATTGGCACGGAATATGGTGCAATTGGGTCAATTGATTTGGCTTCGGTGAAATGGGCTAGAAAGCATATAGACACTGATCGCATTGGGCCTGTTGTCAAAAAAATTGGCGATGTTTTTGCAGTTGGTGATGTGATTTTGGTGGAGAAGGGTGTCAAGGGTGATGCTTATGTTTTGCGCCAAATTCCAGATGTGAATGGTGCGTTTTTGGCGATGGATCCGCACACTGGGCGGGTTTTGGCGATGATGGGTGGTTATGTAGATTTGCCAAATCAGTTCAATCGCGCTACGCAGGCAATGCGTCAACCTGGGTCAACCATGAAAACTTTTGGCTATGTTGCAGCGCTAGAAAATGGCATGACGCCAGCAACGGTGATTATGGACGAACCGATTTCGCTCAATCAGGGCTTTGGTTTGCCGCCTTATAATCCAACAAACTATTCTGGCGAATTTTATGGGCCAACCACTTTGCGCACAGGTCTTGAAACGTCGCGCAACGTGACAACTGTTCGCATGGCCGATCAAATTGGCATCGACAAAGTTGCCGAAATGGTAAAAAGACTTGGCGTGAACGATGATCCAGCAAAAATTTATTCACTGGTTTTGGGATCAACTGAAACCTCGATG
Source organism: uncultured Rickettsia sp. (assembly GCA_964413985.1). Lineage (GTDB taxonomy): Bacteria > Pseudomonadota > Alphaproteobacteria > Rickettsiales > UBA1997 > CAMCFD01. Next base: position 1,886 of record CAYPUN010000047.1, read on the forward strand.
ATGCGCTTGGTTAGTGCTTATTCGATGATGATCAATGGTGGCAAAAAAATCACGCCGGCGATGATTGAAAAAATTCAAGATCGCGATGGCATGACAATTTATCGCCGCGACAAAAGGCAATGCGCAGTTTGCACTGTGACTGACGAAGCCAATGCTGGCGCGCTTCCGCTGCTTGATGAAACCAAAGAGCAGGTGATTGATCCTATCACTGCATTTCAAATCACATCGATGATGCAAGGTGTTGTCGATCGTGGAACGGCGGGCAGAGCCAAGTCAATTGGAAAAATTATTGGTGGCAAAACCGGCACAACCAACAACTCGTATGACTCGTGGTTTGTTGGCTTCTCGCCCGATTTGATCGCTGGTGTTTATGTTGGATTTGACACGCCAAAAACGCTTGGAAAAGACGAAACTGGCGCTTCGGTGGCACTTCCAATTTTTATCAACTTTATGAAGCAAGCTTTGAAAGACACGCCTTCAACACCGTTTCGCGTGCCTTCGGGGGTTAAGTTTGTGAAGATCGATCGCACCACGGGCAAGTTTCCAACGCCTGCAACGCCAAAGGATCACGTTTTCTTTGAAGCATTTAAAGCAAGCGATGATGTTGACGCGATTTTGAGCGCCAATGCAAGTGATGTTGGTGGAAATGTGCCAGCGGCCGCAGAAGGCGAGGGCGCTGCTCCGGCGGATGCGCAGCAAGATAAAAATAATCCGAGCGGGATTTATTAGGAAGGGGAGCGATCCGAATTTTGCTGCTCTTGCCCATTTTGCACTTTGCTTGCTTTTTTAGGCTTTATCTGGCCAGAAGAATTTTGTGCCGATTCTTCCTCATCTTGCAAAGGAGTTTCGTCTGGCATTGATTGAGGCGAGTTGAATGTATTTGAACTTTCTGGTGTTGATGCTCTTGGTATGGGGACGAAGGTTGGTGTTATGGGGATGAAGTTCGGCGGCACTGATAATGGCAACATTTGTTGCAAATGCATCAGCTGTTGAAAAAGAAGCATTTGTTGCAAATGCATTTGTTGTTGAAGTTGCTGAGGATCTTGCACGACATCTTGCTGTTCATTTTGCCGTGAATCTTGCTGATATAACCCCGCATCCTCTTCTTGCATAGCGCCTTCTTCTGCAGCGCCTCCTTGATTCTCATCGTCTTCTTGACTCCAATTGTCTCTAAATCTTTTTGGCGAGCTATTATATCCTGCTTCAGGTGCAGAAATATCGTTACTTGCTGCTGGTGATTGCCGCAATTGCCGTTGCTGTTCTACCCAAGCCGCCGCTGCAGCTGCAGCCGCTGCAGCCGCCGACCCTCTTGCAGCAGGTGGTGTTGAGGGGGTGGGGATAGGCACATCAAAAGGAGTCGGTATGGGCACATCAAAAGGAGTCGGGATAGGCACATAAGGTGCAGCAGGTGAATCAACCATCATTTCTTCAGCCTTTTTAGCGCGAGCTGGAGCTAAGAGTTTGCTTTCAATTTCTTCTGACATCTGCTGATCAGGAACACCAGATTCGCTTGCTCGAAAATTGACTATATCGATAAAAGTTAAAAACTTTTCATCATCTCTTAAAATCTCAAGAAGTTCTTCTGAAAAAATTGCTTTCAAAGTTTCCAAGGCAGAGTTGTCATGTCTTGAACTGATATCCTTTCTTAAAAAGTCAGATATCTCAAAAATAGGGTTGCGATCAATCAAACCTTTAGCTTTTTTTTCTTCTGCAAGATTTATAAATCCTATCATTTTGTTTAAACCAGATGACTTGCCACCTGAAAATAAAAAAACGATAATTTTCTCGCCAACATAAGAAGCTTCTTTAAATATTTTTGCAACAACATGATCTTTTATATCTGATTTATCAATAGCGGCGCATTTTGAGGCGATTCTCTCTGATATGTATATAAGTGGATGCGTATCTTCTTGGTCCTTGGCGCGCGCCCTTCGGTCTAAAAAATAATATAAAGACCTTAGTGCGTCTTTGCCATTTATGCAATTGTCAAAAATAGATGCAAAGGATTCTGGAGAAAAATATTCTTTAAGTTTGGACAATTCTATCTTTTCAGAAATATCTTCTTTTCCTGAAACAGTAAATTCACATTCTGCTGCGCCGTTCTCGTCTTTGGAGGAAATTCTGAAAAAAAACTCATCATCAAATGCGGGTTCTTGCTGAAACTGCTCCTGCTCCCGCTCCCGCTCCCGCTCCCGCTCCCGCTCCCGCTCCCGCTCCCGCTCCCG
>CAYPUN010000047.1:4210-10228 GCA_964413985.1 uncultured Rickettsia sp.
CCCGCTCCCGCTCCCGCTCCCGCTCCCGCTCCCGCTCCCGCTCCCGCTCCCGCTCTTCACCCAACTCCCTGGGAATTTCTTTAAAAAAAATATTAAGTTGATTTATTTTTGCTGCCAAAGAGGCATATTCATTTTTTACTATTTTATCTAAAAGAGCGGTAAACTCTAAAAAATTTGCGTCATCTTCTAGATATTTGATGGTGGCTTTAGAGCAGATACCTCTCACCACACTCAAAACTGCGGCGCTATCTCTCAAGATATAGGCTATTCGCCCAATACAACTTACAGATTCATCTCCTGCCTTCGCCTCTGAAAGCTTTACAAATCTTATAAAATTGCTTAAGCCAACCTCATCATCTGAATGCAAAAAATCGATAATACCATTGCTGCCGTCAGCTGTTTTTGCAAATATGCTTATAATTATTTTTTCTGCAAACACTTGCTTTATGCCGCTTTCCTCAACGATTCTGTTTATTATGTTGGTAATTGGATGGAGTTGAGGACCTTTTTTTGATTTTACTTTTCGCTTCAAGAATTTATTAAACGATTTCAGTGTCGCTTGACTCTCAATATAGTGAGGGAATGTATTTTTAATAAAAATTAAATCTTGCGCAAGATTAGATTCGGTTATATTTCTTGAAATTATTTGCCTATCTTTCGATTCAAGTGGGTATTTTTTTGTTTTACCCATTTCCCTAAATTCCTTAGTGATCGCCACAAAGAATTTAGCATCCAGCTTCATAGTTTTTGCTTCGCCAGCGTTGTCCTCAATTCTTCTTCCTGACATATTTGCCTCTAAAAATTATTACCAACCAACAGCAATTATTCAACCACAATGCAATCGGCGCGGTTTTTTTGCGTTTGCGAAACATATTTGTTGCAGAATTCTTCGGCGCGAACTTGGTCGAAAAAATTGCCAATTTGCAGGCGATAAAATGTGCCTCTTTTGCCCAAATTCACTTGCTCAACAAAAGCTTTCAGGCCAGAAAAAAGTTTTGGATGAAGATGTTGCAACTTGTCCCAATAATCATCAGCAGCGGTTTTTGAGGTGAGGGCGGCAATTTGCACTTTCACTTTTTTGGCGGTGGCGCTGCTTGGCTTGGCGATAGCGCTTGCAAGCTCGGCTGGAGAGGCTGGTGGTTGCGTTGTTGCGGGCGCGGCTTTTTTTGCGGATGGTGCTGCGTTTGCCAGCACTTTGCTGTCAGGCTCTGGTGCGGTGTCAGAATAAACAATAATCTGTCCATTTTTGTTCGGCGCCACTTTGTTTTTGCTTTCGTTGCCACTTTGCGAAGTCACAAATTGCGTGTTTTGCGCACCACTTCTGCCACCACCTTCTGCAACAATGGCTTGATCCTTTGGCGGCAAGGCTGGAGTGGCTGATTCCATCACTTTAATTTCCTTCTCTTTGGCATATTTTTTGTTGCCAAAAATATCTTCATAAATTGAATTATTCATTTTTATCGCTTCACCTTCATCTTCATGAATTTCTTCTGCAACCTTCAGCGGATTGGCCTCAGCCTTGATTGTTTCAACATTAGCGTTCGATTCTTGCGAAAAATAATAATAGGCGTTGATGGTGACATAAATAAAACACGCAACCGAAAAAAGCGTTGCACCAACCAAAAAGGCGCGCTTCACCAAAGAGCTCGCGGCATTTTCTTCTTGTTGTTTTGAATAGCCAAAATCTTCCATAATTTTTTAACGCATTTCGTCTAAAGCCTTGATATTAAAGATTGCAAGCCCATCGCGAATAATAATTTTTAGAGCCATAAGCAAATAAATTCGCGATTTAGTGATTTCTAAATCATTATGAATAATGAATTTTAAATTTGGATTTTCAACACCTTTATTCCACAAAGCGTGAAAATTTCCTGCCAATTCTTGCAAATAAAAAGCGATGCGGTGCGGCTCATAGCTTGCTGTTGCCATTTCTAATATACGCGGAAAATTGATGATTTTTTTGATAATTTCAAGTTCGCTTTCATCTGTTAGATTTTGCAGCACTTTTAAATCGAGCGGTTCGTTTTCAACATTTGGCAACAAGCCTTCGGCCTTTAGGTTTCTAAGCACCGAACAGCATCTTGCATGCGCATATTGCACATAAAAAATTGGATTGTCTTTTGATTGTTCAACAACTTTTGCCAAATCAAAATCAAAAGGAGCGTCGTTTTTTCGTGTCAACATTATAAAGCGAAGCACGTCGGCGCCACGATCAGCACCAACTTCGGCACTGAGTTCTTCAATCACATCGCGCGCAGTAATAAAATTGTTGGCGCGTTTTGACATTTTTAGCGGCTCGCCATTTTTGACAAATTTTACCATCTGGCACAAAATTATCTTCAGCTCGGCCTTGCCATCTGTCAGCGCTTCCACGGCGGCTGCAAGGCGTTTTACATATCCCGCATGATCAAATCCAAGTGGCATAATAAATTTTGTCGCGCCACGCGCAAATTTGCTGACAACATAAGCCAAATCGCCTGCAAAATAAGTTGGCGCGCCATCAGCTTTTTTGACAACGCGATCTTGATCGTCACCAAACAATGTGGAACGGAAAAGCGTTTGCTCTTTGTCGTCATAGCCCTCTGGCAGTGCTCCCACGCCTTTTTCAGTTTTTGGCGCTTCCAATTTTCCAACATAAATCAAATCTTTGGCGCGCAAAATTTCGATGGCTTTTTCAATGGCGCCGGTGTCGTGCAAATTCTTTTTTTCGGAAAAATAGCTATCATGTTTGATACCTAGAGCCTGAAGGTCTGTGATAATCATCTGCAACATTTGCTCAACGACAAAATCGCGAATTTCGCCGTTTAAATCGAGCTCTTTGTCAACCAAAGAATCGCCGTGAGCCTTGCGCAGAGCCTCTCCAATTGGTATAAGATATTCTCCCGGATAAAGCCCTTCAGAAATTTCAACATTTTTGCCGCAAGCTTGCAAATATCTGATATAGGCTGAGCGCACAAGGGTGTTGATTTGCGAGCCCGCATCATTGATATAATATTCCTTCAAAACATCATAACCAACGCGCGACAACAAATTTGCCAGCACATCGCCATAAATCGCCCCGCGAGTGTGTCCCACGTGGATCGGGCCAGTTGGATTTGGTGAGGCATATTCCAAATTCACCTTCTCACCACGACCAATATTTGGAAAAATAAACTTTTTTTCTTGCAACAAATCGCCCAAAATTTGATAGAAAATTTTGTTGTGAAGAAAAATATTGATGAATCCCGGCCCAGCGATTTCAAGCTTCAAAACATCATCATTTGCGATGTTTTTGATAATTTCACCCGCCAATTTGCGAGGGTTGTTCAGCGTTTCAATGGCCGAAAATTTCTTGCTTAAAGCCATGGCAATATTGCAAGCCAAATCGCCGTGAGAGCGCTCTTTTGCTGGCTCAACAATAAAGCTGTTAAAATCGGCATCGTTGATTTCAATGCCATTAGTGGCTGCGATTTTTTTGGTGGCAGCAAAAAATATTTCTTTAAAATGGTTGAAAAGATTTAGCATTTGTTGATAAATATGGGTGCGTTTGAAAATATGGAATTGTTATATTTGTAAATTTATGTGATGAAAGGAGTCGAGGCTGTTACTTCGCCCCTCAAACAGTGGCGCGCCAAAACTCGGTTCGAAATACCAGCCTCGACTCCTTTCATCACATAAATTTACAAATATAACAATTGACTATATTATTATAGAAAAAACATAGTAAAAAACCAGCAAATAATGACAAATAAAATCGAAGAAATCAATTATAATAGCACTTGGTATCTAGCAAAAAGGCTGGCGCGCGAGTATATTGTGCCCAATCGCAAGAGCTTTTTCGTCTCTATCGCGTTGATGTTGTTGATTGCGGGAACAACCTCTTTGCACGCTTATTTGGTGAAGCCGGCGCTGGATTCGGTGTTTGTTGAAAAGAAAATGGGAGCGTTGATTATCATTCCTATTATTGTGATTATAGTCACGGCTATCAAGGGTTTTGCTACTTATTTTCAGCTTTTGACAATGAATTATCTGTCGATGCGAATCAGTGCTGATATGAGAATGAAAATGTATGCGCACTTTATCAAGTCAGATATAGCAAAGCTGCACAGCACTTCGTCGGGCAATATGATGTCAAGCGTGATGAATGAAATTGGCATGGTTGTGGGTATGATAAATTCGGTGATTAACGGCTTTGTGAAACAGCTTTTCACCCTTGTCGCTCTAATCTGCGTGATGTTTGCGCAAAGCGTAGAATTGTCGCTGATTGCGTTTATTGGTTTTCCATTGGCGGCTTATCCAATCTACAAACTCGGGCGTCAATTGCGCAGCTTATCATTTAAAAATCAAGAAATTGCTGGAAAATTTGCATCACAAATGAGTGACACTTTGCAATATTCAAAGTTGGTTAAGGCCTACAACTGCGAGGATTTCGAGATTAAACGTATGGGCACAATCACCGAAGCGATGCTCAAAATTGGCAAGAAAATTTCGCGACTTTCTTTGGTGGCGTCACCTTTCACTGAAAGCTTGGCGGGCTTTGGTATTGCTGCGGTGATCTGGTATGGCGGGCATCAAGTGCTTTCGGGGCACACCACTCCGGGGGCGTTTTTCTCATTTTTTGCAGCGATGATGATGGCTTACAGGCCGCTAAAATCAGTCTCAGGCATGAATTCTGGCGTGCAGATGGGCCTTGCAGCAGCAACGCGAATTTATACTTTGATTGACGAAAAAGCAAAAATTATAGATAAACCAAATGCCGTGCAGCTTACAGATGTAAAGGGCGAGGTTAGGTTTGAAAATGTTGATTTTGGCTATATTGACGATCGCATGGCGCTGCAATCAATCAACATCGAAATTCCTGCGGGCAAGACTGTAGCGCTTGTGGGGCATTCTGGCGGCGGCAAATCCACCATCATGAACATGATTTTGCGCTTTTATGATCCAAAATCTGGTGTGATAAAAATTGACGGCCATGACATCCGCGACGTTACTGTGCGTTCGCTTCGCGCCAATATGTCAGTTGTGAATCAAGAGGTGATGTTGTTTGACGACACCGTGCTTGAAAATATCCGCTATGGCAAAGAAGGTGCCACGAAAGAAGAGATTATCGCCGCGGCAAAAATGGCCGAGGCCGATGAATTTATTTCGCAATTGGCGCAGGGTTATGACACGCAAATTGGCCAAAATGGCATTCGCTTGTCAGGTGGCCAGAGGCAACGTATTGCTATTGCGCGCGCCATTTTGTATAATGCGCCAATTTTGCTTTTGGATGAAGCGACCTCCGCGCTTGATCCAATTTCGGAGCGCTTGATCAAGGATGCGTTGAAAACTTTGATGCATGGGCGCACAACGTTGGTGATTGCGCATCGTTTGTCAACGGTGATTCATGCGGATCGGATTTTTGTGATTTCGCATGGTCGGGTGATTGAGTCTGGCACGCACAAAGAGTTGCTGGCGAAAGAGGGTGGGGCGTATGCTAACCTTTATTCGAAGCAGTTTGAGATTGAGATGGATAAATAGGGGGGTGGTTATTTAATGTTGTGAAGAAGTGAATGGGACACGTTAATTTCTAAGTTTGCGAGCCCTTCACTAACTTGCTTCCAATCAAAATAGCAAAAATAGTGATTGCGCAAGATGCCAGCAAATAGCAAGGAATCGCATAATAATTTCCAGTCTCTTTAATTAAAAATGTCAAAGTCAGCGGAGTGAGCCCTCCAAAAATTGCTGATGTAGCATTAAACGAAAGCGCTGTCCCACTTGCTCGCACCTGCGTTGGAAAAATTCTAATAATAATTGACGGAATTGATCCTTGATAAAGTGTAATCAAAAAAATAAATGCCGCACAGCCAATCAAAGTGATAACAAAATCTTGCGCAAATATTAGGCTAAAAATTGGCACAATCAAAATTGCAAAAAGCGATATTGAATAAAGCAAAATTTTATAAATTCCAAATCTATCAGAAAGCCAGCCAGATAAGGGTGCGAGGCAGCAAAATATTAATGTGCAGCATAAATAAATTATTGAAGTTTGCAGTTGAC
>CAYPUN010000048.1:0-10164 GCA_964413985.1 uncultured Rickettsia sp.
ATATGGAAGAGTGGCCGAGCGGTTTAAGGCAGCAGTCTTGAAAACTGCCGTAGGTGAAAGCCTACCGTGAGTTCGAATCTCACCTCTTCCGCCATCACTTTTTTTCATCTGTTTTACCCCCCAAAAACCCTTCAAGCAAGGATACATCTATGTTCACCGCGAGTTAGAAAAAATTAAATTTTTTGTTAAAAATATCACAATTTTACTACTTTTTGCCCCGTTTTTTCATTTCACATAAACCTTTTTAAAAAAGTACGCATCGATAAATACTGGCTTCAAGTCACCTTAATTAAAAAAAGTTCGAAAACTTATCTGCATAGCAAGTGAACCTTTTTGCAAACTTCTTGGAGAATTTTTTATTGCTGAGGAAAATGTAGAAATTCGGAGATTTTTGTCTAATCTAAGTTTGTAGAGCCTTGATATTATTGATTAAAACTCGGTGTACGTGAAACGGAGATTTGGAGAATTTAAAATTTTCTTCGCGCAGATTGCTTTATTTTTTATTAATCAGCCTTTTCAAAATTTGTTTTCTGGTTTAAAATATTGTCTTATAACCATTTAAGTGACTTCAACAAAACATAAATTCAAAAATGAAATTCTCTTTCATTTCAGCCGTTATTATTTCATCCGCAGAGATTTCTGAAAAGAAATTATCTAAACTTTATAAGACAATCGTAACTAAATCTAACTGATATCCAATCACACCCTCGCATAAAGTCTGACAACTATTAGCGCATAATGGATTTTTCAAAAACGAAATCCTCTTTCACAAATGGCAAAATTTTTACCAGCTCTTCAGAGGTTTCTTTAAAATTATCTTTTACTTTCAAATCATAATTTATGGCTTGTTTTATGGCTGGAAGATAATAGTCGCCAATAAGATCGCTCGCCATACCTTCTAAAAAAGTTCTCTTGGCATCATAAATAGTAGCATTATCTGGAATAGAAATTTCTACATCTCCCAAATATAATATTTTATTTTCTGAAGCAGTAGTCGACTTTAAAGATTTTTTTGTATCCATCCTTATATAGGAACCATAATCAACAACCCCAGCCCAAAGAATCTTATTTCTTTTTCTTGCAAAATGTTCAGTGCCGCAAGCAATGTTAAAATTCTTTGCCTCAAGATTTTCTTCTGTTAACTGAATCGCAAAAAGACCCTTATAGACATTGGCTCTTTGACCAGCATTTGGCCAATTATATCTGTAAAACATTGAATCAGCTATCATCGGATCATTTCCAACAAAAACTAAGCAAAAATCTGATATATTTGAATTATCAAAAGATAAGTTTTTGCTGTTATCTCTAACGCTCAATTTGCCAAATATAATGGGATATTTTTTATCTACCGATTTTCTAACTCCTATACCACTCATGAAACCTCCTTCAACTTTAGTCATGTTTTGAGTTACGCAAGATTGTAGCAACGTGGATATTGTTATGATTAGAATAATACGCATTTTATGTAAAAAATTCATGTTTTTAAAAGATCCTTGTTATGGAACATAAGCTAAAAATTGGTGTATATTATATTATGATTTTTCTAAAAAAGAAGCTCGCAAATGGTATCACTCACATCTTCGCCTGAATCGGTTTCGAACTTTTCGGTTGATATGAAAAGTGCCTTTGAAGCCTTGCAAATAAAAGATTTAAAAAATTGCGAGAGCGGTTGGCAAAAGGGGTCATGCGAACTACCAATACCGCGAGCCTTAGAATCGTAAGGCTTCAGACCATTTGATTATTTTTGCAAACTTTATTGCGAACTTATATCCCCACCCCCTCCGACCACCGTAGATCGAAGCGCACTGAAAATAAATTCCATAAAAATAAAACTGAAAATCGCTAACTGAGTAAAAATCATCACCATTCTCCTTTTTTTAATTAATCTCATAAACCACACCCCGCCCTTTCCCAAAAGTTTTAATCTTCTTCATTTCGACCAATTCTCTTAATTTTACTTTCAATGTATTGCGATTTGCAACAGATAGGCGCTGTATTTCAGATACTGCAAGGCGGTTGTGATTTTTAAGAATCTTCAAAATTTTTAAATGTAGCTCACCAAATTTTTCATGTATGATTTTTTCAGCTTTTACTTTTTTCTCTAAATTATCTTTTTGTTTTTTGAGGGATCGTAGGAAAAACAATATCCAACCTTCGAATTTGATTTTTTTGGCTTCGAGCGTGATTTGGCAATCTCTTAAGTTTTTGTAATAGGCGTCTTTGTTGTCTTCGATGATGCTTTCAAGAGAGCTATATTGAATGTAGTTGTAGCCAAGTTTTAGCAAAAGCAAGTTGGTAAGAATTCTTGAAATTCTGCCATTGCCGTCTTGGAACGGATGAATCGCTAAAAAAACTACGATAAAAATTCCAGTGATAATTAGTGGATGAATTTCTTTTAATTCAAAAGCCTTGTTCGTCCATTCAATCAAATCAGCCATCTTCATTGGTGTTTTGAATGGCGTTGCGGTTTTAAAAATTACTCCGATTTCTTTTCCTTTTGCGTCAATTGCAACAACGTGATTATCGAGTTTTTTATATTCGCCTCTGTGGCGAATGTCTTTTGAACTGTGCTTGAGAAGGATTGCGTGGAGTTGCTTGATGTGATTTTCAGTTATCTTTAAATCTTCAAAACTTTCCAAGATAAAATCCATCGCGTCGGAATAGCCAACAACCTCTTCTTCGTCGCGACTTTTGAATGATTTTTTTCTGACTTTGGAAAGAAGTGTTTCGACCTGTGCATCGGTTAATTGAACACCTTCGATTCTTGTGCTTGAGGCAATAGATTCGATTGTTGCTGATTTTTTAAGCATCTTTAAGCGATCGGGTGAGAGCGTGTTAATTGCCTGCCACCTGCCTTTAAACTCATCGATTTCGCTGATGAGGTTTAGTATCTCGTTGGTTATGGCGACTTGGTAGTTGCTCATGTGTAAAATATTTTGTTAATCAGATTAGCTGTCAGAAGTATAGACCTTAAAAAGCTAAATATCCACAAAAATATCCAATAATATCCAATTGTAAAAGGCTCAAAACCCACGGCAAAACCCTTTCGGTTTTTTGCATACTGTATGAGATGCAAGCACCTGATTTTTATCGAACTTTTCGGTGTGGATGAAATTGGCTTTGGAGCCTTGATTTTAGGGCTTCCAAAAAACTACGACTCAGTTCGCAAACCAACTCCCATCTTCCACCACTTTCAAAAAAATCTGCGATTTTTTTGAAGTTAGTCACGTCAAACTTGCAACTCTTAAGGAAGCAAAGCTTCCTAACCTTCAACAATAAAAAATTGTATCATCTGCGCCTTATTTAGACATATCCAACCGGAATCGCCGTCACCCCCCGTGACAGCAAAACATCTTTCTCAACAAAACAAATCACAGCCCCATGACCAATTTTTTTGTCAAATTTCTCAAGCACAGAAAAGTTTTTCGAAGCAGTTTTTGAAGGGGTGGCGGTTTTTTTGAATTCAATTGGATATAGCGTGTCGGCGGTTTCTATCACCAAATCAATTTCTTTTTGATCAGCATCACGATAATAATAAAAATTCGGTTCAACGCCGTTGTGCCAATAACTTTTTAAAATTTCAGCAAAAATATAAGTTTCCAAAATCGCTCCAGACATTGCGCCATTTTGCAAAGATTTTGCGTCCGTCCATTTTGTCAAATAAGCACAAAGACCAGTATCGAGAAAATAAATTTTAGGAGCTTTCACCAATCTTTTTGTCAGGTTGTTGTGATAGCTGTTGAGAACATAAACCAAGCCAGAAGTTTCAAGAACTGACAGCCACGATTTGGCAGTTTTGTTATCAACTCCCACATCTCTTGCCAAGTCATTATAATTAAGCAAGTTGCCCGTGCGCGCTGCAACTGCAGTTAAAAAATTGTAAAATGCAGTCTCATCAGAAATTTTTAAAATATCTTTCACATCGCGCTGCAAATAAGTTTGAACATAAGAACTATAAAATATTTGCCTGGTCGATTCTTTTTTATCAACATTCACTTTAGGGAAGGAGCCTTGCCAAATCTGCTTATAGATTGCGTCTAGCTGTTTTGGTTTTTTGATATTTTTGCGCGCTGCGTTAATCCATTTTGCATCAGGAATAAATGGTTTGGTTTTTTCTCTAGCCTCAATTTCTGCGTTAGAAAATCCAAGCAAATCAACGATCGCGACTCTTCCTGCCAAGCTTTCGGTGATTCCCTTCATCAAATGAAATTTTTGTGAACCAGTCAACCAAAACATGCCATTTTTTTTCTGATTATCTTTTTGGCGATCTACGGCAATTTTAATATAGCTAAAAAGCTGCGGCGCATATTGAACTTCATCAATAATCAATGGCGGTTTGTAAGTTTGAATAAAAAGCCCCGGATCGTTTTGCGCCATCTGCCTAACATCCAAATCATCAAGAGTCACATATTGTCTTTTTTGGGTAGCGCACATCTCAAACAAAGTTGTTTTTCCAACCTGTCTCGGTCCAGTCAGAAGAAGGACTGGGAAGCTTTTGTTAATCTCTTTTATTGTTTTGGTAAGGGTTCTTTGATACATAAAGTTTTATTTCTTTGTTTTTATTTTTTGGCGTTTATTATGGAATTTAATTCCAATATAAACGCAAAATGATATAAAGTCAAATAATATTGGGCCGAAGATCATTATCGCTTTGCAACAATCCACCCGTTCGTTGATGGCAACAGCCGCACTGGGCGCTTGCCGATGAATATGATTTTGATGATGGAGGCTATCCGCCTGCGATTATTGGGAAGAATGATCGCCTTGCTTATATTAAATCTTTGGAAAAGCCTCAGCTGGTTGGTTGTGAGGGCGATTATGAGAAACTACCAAACCCAATCACAATCACCCTCCACCACCTTCAAACTTGCAATTCCAAAAAAACAAAACTAACCTTCAGCAACAAAAAACAGCAAACAACCCAAACCAATCTCTACAAAATATGCTAAAACTAAACCTTCTAAAAAACTTCCTTAAAATCAACAACCTTGCAGAAACCACAAAGCGTTTTGCCTTGCCGGTGTTGTGCACAATTTTCCTTGCGGCTATTTTTATTGGCCTGACTTTTGAAACATTTGACAATAAATTTGTTAGCCCATTAACAAAACTATCATTTTCTCTTTCTACCGCTTTTTATGCCTTTGTCGCTTTAAAACTCTATGCTGAAAATCAAAACTGGAGCGATCGAAAATACTTTTTGTTCTCAGCACTTGCTATAGCCATAATCGCCCTTGTCGCATCCAACACAAGTCCTTATGATGGCTTCTTGCTTATCTTTGGGTCATTTCTGTCAATTTCAGCGGCGCCATTTTTAAACAAGAGAGACGATAATATTTCTTATTGCAACTTTAGCTGCTCTTTAACTAGTAGCATGTTTTTTTCTTTGTTGGCCGCCGCAATACTAAGCCTTGGCACTTGCGCAATACTAGCAAGCATCCACTATTTGTTTGAACTAGACATAAATAGCAAAATTTATTTCAGCCTATCAATTTTATACTTTATTTTTTTTGCACCTTTATATTTCTTAAGCGGCATGCAAAAAGATTCGGCGAGCGCCCATTCTGAATATCCTCACGGTATAAAATTTATTACCAACTTCATCTTAATTCCTCTTCTTGCAACATATTCTATCATCTTGTATGTCTATATAATCAAAATTTTAATATCCGCAGAGCTGCCTAAAGGAGTGCTGGCAATAATGATTTTGTCATTTGGAAGCTTTGGAATTTTAACTCATTTTTTTTCTTATCCACTAAGCAAGGACGGCAACAAATTAACAAAATTGTTCTCGCAATATTTTTATCACTCTTTGCTCATACCATTGGGATTTTTGTTTATTGCCGTCCTGAAGCGCGTTAGTGATTATGGCATAACCGAAGACAGATATCTAATGATATTGATGGGGCTGTGGCTTCTCATTTCCTGTGTCTACACAATTTTAACTAAAGCAAAAAACCTAAAATTTGTTACAATTTCTTTGGCCGCAATGTTCATTGCCGCATCTGTTGGCCCTTGGGGCATCGTAGGCATTTCTCAATTTAGCCAAGTTAAAAGGCTGGAAAGTTTGCTAAAAAAAGAAGGAATTTTAGTTGATGGAAAAATCATAAAAGCAACAAATCCTATATCAGATGAATCCAATCAAGAGATCAGTAGCATAGTCGAATATATATCAGAAACTCATAAAATCGAAGCAATTAAAGAATGGTTTCCAAATAAAGGCTATGTGGCTTCATTAAGTGATAATATAAAGTTTGTTAACCCCATGGAAGTCATGAAGGATATGGGTTTACAGCATATTGAAAAATGGCAAAGAATAGCTCGGAGATCGGTTTATTTTTTTGTGAAAGATCGAGATAATTTTGACAAAACAATAATCGATCTAAAAGGATTTGATTATGGAATAAAATTTAATTTGAAAAATGGCGTCTCCAAAGACTTTGAAAATCAAAATGGTGCCATAGTTTTCAATATTTCTCTTGAGGAAAATAATTTGATCATAACTGACAGCAAACATCTTGTAAGAAAAATTGATTTAACAAATTTTATTGACCATTTGAGAACCTCAAATCAAGAGAGCAAAGACTTTATTCTAGAGGTTAAAAATGAAAATCTTGATATTAAATTGTATACTAACAGCATTGGTGCAGAATTATTGGAAAAGACTCAAATAACCAGTCTGGAGGCATTGCTATTAATAAAAGAGTAGCGGGGGGCTAGACCACCCCCTCTTTCTGCACACGTCACGGTTTCCTAAAAAATCAAAACGCAGTGCGCTTATTTTTGATTTCCAAATCCCTTATCATTTCTTTCATAGTCATTATCTGTTAAATTTTCTGATTTTCTGCAAAAACTTAGCTAAGATTAGAATGTCAAAATTGACATAAAACACAATCTACAAAAATTAGGAAATCATATAGAACACTTAATGCACATTGTAATGATCATTAGGCAATATAACGCCGATTATAAGCGCCATTAAGATTACTTCAGAGATTTTTCAAACCCCTTCAATTCATCAACCACCTCCAAAAAATCCGGATATTTATCAAAAAACATTTCCTTCATTTTTTCATAATCAGATTCCAGCTCTTTTAGCCGCGAATCTTGAGTTGGCACCACTTTAATATCGCGAAAAGAATTTATGTTTTTATATGGCTCCCAAGTTTCGTTCCAAAAATTTATTTTGTTTTCTTTTACTGATTTTAGAATTTCTGGAAATTGCAAAGCTTCTTTGGCAATGCCAGATTTTATCAGGCAAAATACATCGTAATAATGCCTTGAATAATGGCGCTTTAGCGGCTTATCAATTGGACGAAGACAGATAGAATGTAAAATCAACAGCTTCTCAAGAAAATTTCTTTTTACATCCAAAACCTTAACTTGTGACTCATCAAAAAAATCTGGCAGAATTTTTTTTGCATAAGGCTCAACGGTTTTTTCTTCGCATGGCCAATTGTCGCCAAGCGCGCCAAATTCTAGTTTTATGCTTGGTTTGATGTAGTTGTAATGGCCAAGATTTAACATGATTTTAGAGCCATCTTTTGTTACAATTCTATCCCCACTTTTTGTCACCCAAAATCTTTTTCCATCATCAGAAATTGGAAACCGAAAAAGCAAAGTCGCCCGATCCTCCTCGCTAAAATCCAAACTCCAACTTCCATCCTCCAAATCCTTAGCAAAAACTTTTTTCAGCAATTCACAAATCTCATCCTTCACAAAATTTTCTGCCGCATGCCTTATGCGCGACTCAATTTTCCTTGGTTTATTAGAAATTCCATCAACATCCAAACAAGATTTACTAATCGTCAAATCAACATCTTCCGAAAATCTCTCAATCAAACCATAGGCCTTTGAAAGACAAGTCCCGCCTTTAAAAACAAGCTTTCCTCGCAATTCTTTTAACGAAAATAATTTTCCCAAAACATAACAAACCCAAATGTCTTTTTCTACAACATCAAACCTCATTCCCAAATCAAAAGCAGCTTTTTGAATCAGGTTTTTTCTCTCAATTTTAGATAACGTGATGAATTTTTTCATTTTTAAACAGCAACAATTTTAGGAATAAAACCAGCAACCCACCCAGAAACTTTTGACGACATTTTTTGCAAATATTTTTTATCAGAACTGCTCAAAACCTTAGAACATCTAGCAACAGCAACATCATCAATTTTATTTTTCCCAAGATAAATTAAAGCATTTAACACCACCATCACAACCGATGGAATATTTGGAATTGGGTTAGTTTTGATATGTTTAAAAATTATTACATTTTTGCCAATCTGCTTGACCATAGATTTGCCATGCGTCCAATAAATATTTTGTGCAGGCACTTGGTTGGAAAGCCCCAGCATGTTGGCGCACATTGCCCCAGATGGATAAATTGCAACACCTGCATTTCTAGCAATTGCATTCGCAATATCATCTAAGTTTGGCGGAATTATGCCAACATTATCCTGAATTATAGGATAACAATAAATTCCCCTGACAACTCTGATAATTTTATTGCCGTCGTCAACCGCCCTATCGTCAGCCATTCTTGACAAGGCTTTATCAATAGCATTTCTTGCTCCAAGATCATGAAAATCCTTTGCGCAAAAAACCCAGCCTCTCTTTTTAGATTTTATTTTTTTTATAATTTTGTCGGTAATCATAGGATAAAAACCTTAATATTTTATATTACTATGTCAGAAAATAGCATATATTTTTCTGACAGTCAATAGGTAAAATAATCCTTATTTTCAGCCTTAAGTGCTTATTGTGGCTTATATTCCTCCCCCCAACTTCATCCCCTCATGCGAAGCCACAAACCCCAGCCTCTCATAAAACCTCTTCGCATCAACCCTCGATTTATCAGTTGCAAGCTGCGCAATCACCGCACCATTTTCTTTGGCAATTGCAATCGCCTGCATGATCATTTTTTCACCCAATTTTTGACCGCGGAAATTTTTATCAATTCTCACCGACTCAATGTTGGCGCGCTTGCTGCCAGATCTTCCAAGTGATGGTATGATTGTTAAATGAAAAGTGCCGATGATTTTGTTGTCCAAAAGCATCACTGTTAAATGTTGATTACGATCTTTCTCAATGTCGGCGAAGGCTTGATAATAAGGCTCCATGTTGGATAAATTTTCCCTTGCTTTGCCCAATTCATCATCAATCAAAAGCTCGACAATTCTTGCGATATCGCTCTTTAACGCTGGTCTGTATGTTATCATAGAATTCGCTTAAGTTAAAATTTTTTAGCACAAACAAACACCCTAGCAACTCATAGCACTCTTCGCCGCACTCACAAAAAAAGCACTTCTGCTTTCACCATGATTTTCCAAATATTTATCCAACTTTCTTAAAAATCCTTCTTCAACAGTGATGTTGATTCTAGTGGCTTTTGACGGGGTTCTGGCCGATATCACCAGAAAAAATTCCGACTTTTTATATTTCGCTTTCACCCTATCAAGTGTTGAAGGATTTGGAATTTCTTCACCATCTTCAATCATGCCATCAATATGAAATTGCAAAGCCTCTTGCGCCATATTTTGCGCCATATCCAAAGTTTTTCCTGCAGTGATACAAGTTGGAAAATCAGGAAAAATCACCGAATAATCCGACAATTTATGTTTTTTTATCACCGCGATGTAGTTTTTTTGTTCTCTTAACATTTTGGCTCCTAGTGTTTATTTATATTTTTTTTATCTAGTCCAGCTTGTTTAAAAATGCTAGATAGAGTTCCTTTAGCAAAGTCTCTGCTTGGGCTGACAACAGTGACTCGCCCCTTCTTAAATGGATGTTTATATTGCCTATGACTTCCTTTGATTCCAACTAATTTCCACCCATCTTTTTCAAGGAGTTTTATTATTTCTTTACTATTCATGTGGTAAATGAACGGGTTAATATATAGTGTGTATTATACACACTATTATAAAATAGCAATAGTGATCTTTATATATTTCTTACAAAATATTCACAACAACTCATAAAGCCCCGCCTGCGCCGCAACACGATCAACAATCTCCACACAACCATCCTCATCGGCCATTTTCAACAAATTCTCGATATCACTTTTTGATTGCAACGCGCCATTATCCTCCGCCAAAGGCGCCTTTTTCAAGCTTCCGCGAAAGCCGTGCAAAGTATATTTGTGATTGTTTTCTCCAAAAGAATTGACGC
>CAYPUN010000049.1:0-705 GCA_964413985.1 uncultured Rickettsia sp.
TCAGAATCAATTTCATAAAAACTTCCTGTCATTTTTGTTTGAAAACGCACATCGTCAAACACGAAGAATTCTGGCTCGGGGCCAAAATATGCCACATCACCAATGCCACTTTCTTGCAAATATTTTTCGGCTTTTTTGGCAGTGAAACGTGGGTCGCGGTCATAGCCAGAGTCGGTTCTTGGCTCAATAACATCGCACGTTAAAATTAGAGTTGGCGTGGCAGCGAAGGGATCAACAAAAGCCGTGTCTAGCTGCGGCATCATAATCATGTCTGATTCGTTGATTTCTTTCCATGCTGGCACTGACGAGCCGTCAAATGCAACACCTTTTGTTAATTCTTCATCACCAATCATATCGGCGCAATGGCTGATGTGGAGCCATTTGCCACGATAATCGCAAAAACGAAAATCGACAAATTTGATGTTGTGTTCTTTGATTAAATTAAAAATATAGGTGGGCGTGTTTTTCGACATAGACGAATGAAAATTGAGGATAGTATATACGGCGAAATTTGAAAAATCGCAGATGGGAATAAATTTATAGCACCAAAGAACCAGAAAGCCAAGAAGATTTTTGGAAAAACGGTGATTTTTTTGTAAAAATTGTGGTTTTTTTGGGTTTTTTTATGATTATTCAGTGATCGCACTCTTGTTGTGGGCTATTTAACTCTTGGACGCGACTGAGCCACGCATGGATGGTACCAGA